>CAXTDD010000611.1:0-2529 GCA_964242955.1 uncultured Rubrobacteraceae bacterium
ACCAGGTCGAGCGCGGAGGTGTAGACGAGGGGGTACGCCAGCGAGTCCACCAGCCTCCGCAGGCGCGGGCGCCGGACCTTCGCGTCCAGCCACCCTCGCAGGCTCGTCCCCGCCAGGTCCTTGGGTCTGGCCCTGCCCAGCCCGGCGAAGAAGCGGACGAGCGCCATCTTGTCTCCCGCGCCGAGGAGGTCAGTGCGCAAGAACTGTGAAGGGCTCGTCGGGAAGGGACGAAACTCTATGCCGTCCAACACGAAGGTCTCCTTCGGGGTGCCGTGGCCGTAGGAGACGCCCAACTCCTCGAAGGCCCGCGAGGCCGCGCCGCCGGTGTAGAGGGCGTGTATGCCGCGGTTGAACAGGAAGCCTCCTGATTCCCTGGTGGCCGCGCGGCCTCCCGCGGTCGGCGCCTTCTCAAAGAGGGTCACCTCCGCGCCTCCGCGGGCGAGGAAGCAGGCGGCGGTGAGGCCCGCGATCCCGCCCCCGACCACCACCACTTCCGTCTGCGCCGGTTTCCGTTCCATCCCCACGCGCTCCTTTCTCTCCGCGTACGGAGGTTCGACGTGTACGGGTCGATGCGACTGCACCCAAGACGCACCACCGGTGTCCCAGCGTGACATATCCCGCGCTACGCGAGCGATCGACCGCGGCCGATCACCAGGCGCAGGGAGCCGTCGAACTCAGGCAGGGTACGCAGAGTGCCGTGCCGGGCGTCCCACCGGCCGGATCGCAGGTCGGCGCCCAGCTCTCGCGCTCGAACCCGGCCACGACGCCGTCGTCCACGAAGCTCCACACCGAACATGCCGACCGGGCGCTGGGGTTCAGCAGCCCCTCGGGTCGCCCGTAGTAGGCCTCGCAGAAGCCGTCCGTGCAGTCCCGCGGGATCGGCACAGGCCGCACCTCGCTCCGCGCGCCTAGGGCGTCGGTTATCCGACCTATCGGGGGTCCCGACGGGCCATGGTCGAGATCGCCTCGGGGGCGTACTCGTTCAGCCAGAAGCGGTTCGCGGCGTCGGGATCGAAGGTCGGGACCACGACCGGTCCCGTCGTCACCCGACGCAACTCCGCCAGCCCGGCGTCGAGGTCGCGCCACTGGTGGACGGTGAAGATCGCCATAGAAGCCTCGAACGAGCCGTCCTCGAACGTCAGGGTCTCGGCTGTGGCGTCCACGCGGCGGGCAGCTCGGGAGGACGTCGGTCGCGCATCGTCTCTGAAGGTTCGACGGCGGTGAGCGCCCGGTCGCGCGGCTCGTAGGCGCCGGCGCCGACGTTGAGGACCGTACGGGCGCCGTCCAACGCCTCTGGGATCGCGGCAGAGATGCGCGGGTCGGGTCGCCGGTACTCCATGTACCTCGCTCCGATCCGGCCGTAGTCCGCGTCGCCGGCGCTCCCGTCGGGATGTCTCGCAGGCCCGTCTCTCTGGACTTGGAGGAGACGGAGTATGTATCACCTCTTGACGATCTACGGTCGAACTGCGAATGGCCTGCCAGCGCGGCGATGCACTCTTCCCGTGTCCGCCAGACGTGTCCGGGGTCCAGCCCCCGCTCCTCCGCCCACCGACGGACGAACCTCTTGTGCGCTGCGAACTTGTACTCACCGATCTGGCAGGGTTCTATCACCTCCTCTTGCAGGAAGTGTTGGATCTGCCCTTGCCCTCCCTGCCGGGTCACATCCACGCGGGCGCCTTCGTAGGCCAGGTAGCAGTGGGCCTCGGGGACGCGGCGGAGGCCGTCGTGCTTCAGTACGGCACCGACACCCGGGGTGTTGGCCTCGTCCATCTCGTAGACGCCCAACACAAGTGCTACGCGCCGGCCGTTCTCGCGGGCGAGTTCGGCGAGCAGGGCGTGTTTGGTGGAACAGGTGCCGCGCCCCTCGTTAAGGACCAGCCGCCAGTCGGAGCGGTCGGAGTTCCTGCCGTACGGCAGGGAGTGCACGTGTCGGGCGGCGCCGCGGAAGCCGCGGATTCCCAGGGCGGCAAACCTCTCCCCGAGCGGTCGTGAGGCGTCGAGCGCGAAGTCCGGCAGGCGCCCGATGCTCATCGCGCCTCCTCCGGAGACGCGATGGAGGCGATCGTGCCCTGCACCGCCGCGCAGAGCGTCTCGTTCCCGTTCGCGCCGGCGGCGAAGACGTCGCAGCGGCACACGGCGTGCCTCCTGCCGACGGAGACCACCGAAGCCCGCGCCGAGAGCTTCTCCCCGTCCGCTGGCCTCAGATAGTTGATCTTGTACTCCTGCGTCAGCACCCTGGGCCCCAGCACCGAGCCGCCGGCGAAGGTCAGGGCGTTGTCGGCGAGGAAGGAGACCACGCCGCCGTGGACGTACCCGTCCTGCTGGAGCAACTCCCCGCGTAGTGACACCTCGAGCAACGCCTCCCCCTCGGAGAAAGAGACGAGCCCCCACCAGCGCGCTGAACGGCTGGGCCTTCAGGCCCTGAAGGCCCAGCCTCGACAGTTCGTCCATCCGTGTCTCCTTCGTTCGGAACTTCATCTGGGCGCGCGACATGTCCGGTCATCTTCGACCGACCCGAAGCGCGTGCCG
>CAXTDD010000612.1:0-2525 GCA_964242955.1 uncultured Rubrobacteraceae bacterium
GGCTCTACCTGGCCGTGCTCGACCGGGCGTTGTCGTTGTACCGGCGTTACATGGACGCGGCCTACGATCCTGCGTCGCCGCCGGACGAGCGGTTGCTCGCGGTCGCGGACGCCTACCTGCGGTTCTACAGGGAGCACCCGGGGTTCTTCCGGCTCTTCATCTTCCCGCCCTCGGACAGCCCGGAGACGCGGGCGATGCCGGCGCTCGCGCAGCGCGTGGCAGCGCGGGTCGAGGACGAGACGAGACGGCTCGAAGAGGCCGTCCGGTCCGCCGTCGAGGCGGGCGTCAGCCGCCCCGTGGACCCCGGGCGCACGGCCGCCTTTCTCTGGGGGGCTTGGAACGGCGTAATAGCCATGCACCTGCGGACGGGCCGCATCACGGTCGAAGACGACGAGCTGGAAGCGATCCTGGCTCAGGGGCGTGAGATCATCGTCGCCGGGATGCTTCGCGACGGGGGAGGACACTCCTAGCCGGTCTACGGCCTCTTGCTGGTAAGGTCGCTCCTTCGTTGACGCGACCTAATCGGCGATGCCGATCGTGCCACTTACCGCGCCGGCCGGGGCGCGGCGCAGGTAGAAACCAAGACGTCCATCCCCCGTGTCCAGGATGGTGGTGAGATCGGGCCCGCCCGACGAAACCTCCTCCCCTACAGTGGTGTACCGCCGAAGATACGCCAGCCCCTTCTGAGAGCTTCGACGCGCAGCTTCGGGTCGGGGTCAACCACAACGGGACCCTCGCTCATCTTCAGCATAGGCAGGTCTGCCAGGGTATCGCCGTAAGCTGCGATTACCCTCGCAGCGCCGACCCGACCCGCCAGCCGCTCCGCCTTCGTTCTGCCGGTATTGACCGCCCCGATCAGGTGTCCCGTGGCCCTGCTATCGAAGTATTCTAGCGGCGTCCCCACAGCCTCAGCCCCGATCCTGCAGGCGAACGCCTCGAGCACCGGCTGGTAGGTGCCGGCGGCGAGCACCAGGCGCCGTCCGGCGTCCCTGTGCGTCTGCAACTCGTCAAGCACGTCCTCGCGTCGCCTAGGCCACAGCTCCTCCTCGACCACCCACCGGGCGAGTCTCTCCAGCTCAACCGGCCCCATGCCCCCCAAGAATCCTGCCAGGCGAGCCATCCAGCCATCCCTGAACCTTTGCTCGTCGCCTGCGCCTACCTTCGTCGCAACGTATCCGGGCATCCGGGCCAGGAAGAAAGCGCGGTACGCTCTTCCCTTCCCGTGCTCCTTCAAGTATCGGCCTACGCCCTTCCAGGACTCGCCGGTCGTCAGCGTACCCTCTAGATCCGAGACAACGAACGTCACGACACCCACCTCCTACGTCCGGTGATCGAAAACCACCTTCACGTGCCCCGAACGCCCCGCGGAACGGGCCGCGGCTATCGCCTCGCGGTACTCCTCCAGCCGGAAATGGGGGCCCACCATCGACGCCAGCTTTATCTCGGGCGCGATCTCCATCGCCAGTTCGAAGCTGCTGGTCCGCTTCCCACGGTCCTCTTCGACGCCGTAGGCGTAGGTGCCGGCAAGGCTTACCTCTTTGAGCCAGAGCGCCGTGAGGTCCAGGCTGCTCCTGGCACCCGGCATCCCGACGAGGGAGACCTCGCCGCCGGGCCTGGTCAGGCGCACGGCGTCTTCCATCGTGCCTGGGGAGCCAACGCACTCCAGCACCTTGTCCGCCCCACCCATGACGACCGGCTTGCCGAGTTCCGGTTTCAGGGCCTCGGTGCCGAGCATCCCGGGTAGGTCGGAGTACGTCTGCTTCGGGTGGACCACCACGTCGGCCCCGAGCCTGAGGGCCTCCTCGCGTTGGCGTTCGTGCTTGGCGACGCAGATTATTCGTCCGGCGTCGGTGAGGCGACGAAGGGCGGCGACGGTGAAGAGGCCGATGTTTCCGGCCCCGATCACGAGCGTCGTGTCGTCGGGCTTCGGGCCGGCCTTGAGGGCGGCGTGGACGGCGCAGGCGAGCGGCTCTATGGCAACGGCGGCCTCGTCGGAGAGACCATCCGGGACGCGGTGGAGTTGCGCCGGGTGGGCGACGAGCGTGCGCTGCGTCCAGCCGCCGCCGGTGTCGCGGCAGAAGCCGGTCTGGATGCCGGGGCTTACATCGCCCCTGGCGACGTTCAGGCACAGGGCGTGGCGGCCCATGGCGCAGTACGGGCATGGCGGGCCGATGCCCCGGACGGCGCAGCCGAGCGCCGGTTCCACGACGACCCGCTCCCCGGCACGGAAGCCCGAGTTGTCGTCCGCCACAACGCCCACGATCTCATGGCCCATAACGAACGGCGGGCTGGTTATCGCTGAGAAGTACGGCGAGTTCTCGGAAGAGAGCGTGCCGAGGTCCGAGCCGCAGATGCCGGAGAGGAGCGGTTTCACGCGGACCCATTTGGGTGTTGGAAGTTCCGGCTCCGACGCGTCCTCCAGTTGCAGGGGGGCGAACCGGCCCGTCTCCAGGTTCTTTAGCCGCTTCGCGCCCGCGCGCATCAGGAGGTAGCGGGGGACGGACTTGCGGTAGACGAGGGAGAGC
>CAXTDD010000613.1:0-2523 GCA_964242955.1 uncultured Rubrobacteraceae bacterium
TGGGCGTCTACAGCCTCTCCAACAGCGTCGTCGAGACGCTGATCGTGTACGTGGTGGGCATCCTCGGCTTCTTTATGCGCAAGTTCGATTTCCCCGTCGCGCCGGTGGTTCTGGGCGCTATTCTGGGACCGCTCATGGAGACGCAGTTCCGGCGGGCGCTGGAGATCAGCGGCGGGAGTTTCTCGGTCTTCTTCACCAGGCCATCGACGCTCGTCATCCTGATCCTGGCCGCAGCCGCGTTCCTGCTGCCGCTGGGGCTGAAGGCGCTCCGGAGCCGGGGTACGGAGATCCGGGGCGAATAAAGACACATGCGCCGCGCCCGTTTGTGACGCATAATCTCCCCCATGAGCCCCAAACTAATACTCGGACCCCTGCTGCGCTACGCCGGCGAAACGGAAGCGACCATATGGGTGGAGACGGACGCGCCCTGCGAGGTGGAGGTCGACGCCGACGGCCTCTCCCGAAGCTCGCAAACGTTCACCGTCGAGGGCCACCACTACGCCCTCGTCAGGGTGAAGGACCTCGCGCCCGGCTCCGCCTACGAGTACGTCGTCAGGCTGGACGGGGACGAGGCCTGGCCCGAGGCGGGCTCTGGGTTCCCGCCGTCCAGGATCAGGACCACGGGCACGGACGGGGAGATGATCCTGGCCTACGGCTCCTGCCGCGTGGCCGTCCCGCACGAGCCGCCTTACACGTTCAAGCGCGGCACCATCAAGCGCGGCGGCCTCTCCGAAAAGCGCTTCGAGCGCGACGCCCTCTTCGCCCTGGCCCACGAGATGATGGCGAGCGACATGGAGAGCTGGCCCGACGCGCTGCTGATGCTGGGAGACCAGATCTACGCTGACGAGCCATCTCCCGGCGCCGCGGACTTCATCTCCTCCCGTCGCGACCCTGAAGACCCTCCCGGCGTGGCGAACTTCGAAGAGTACTCGTTCCTCTACCGGGACGCGTGGGGCGACCCGACCGTCCGGTGGCTCCTCTCCACCGTCCCGTCGGCCATGATCTTCGACGACCACGACGTCCACGACGACTGGAACTCTTCGAAGTCGTGGGTGGAGATGATGCGCAAGAAACCCTGGTGGGACGAGCGCATCGTCGGCGCCTTCTGCTCTTACTGGGTCTACCAGCACCTCGGCAACCTCTCCCCCGAAGAGCTGGAGGACGACGACATCTACCGCCAGGTCCGCGAGGCGGACGACTCGACCCGCGTGCTGCGCGAGTTCGCCTACAAGGCCGACAGGGACGTAGAGGGGACGCGCTGGAGCTTCCACAGAGACTTCGGCAAGGTGCGCCTGATCGTGGCCGACTCCCGCGCCGGGAGGGTCTTGACACCGGGCAAACGCTCCCTGCTCGACGCGGACGAGTGGGAGTGGCTCCGCGACAAAGCCACGGGCGACTTCGACCACTTCCTGTTCGGCACCTCGATGCCGTTCCTGCTCTCGACGGGCTTCCACCACCTGGAGGCTGCGAGCGAGGCGATCTGCGACGGCGTCTGGGGCCGCCAGGCCGCCAGGTTCGGCGAGTTCCTGCGCGAGCTCCTCGACCTGGAGCACTGGCCCGCCTTCCACAAATCCTTTACGGCCCTGGCCTCCCTCCTCGCCTCCGTCGCCTCGGGCGAACGCTCGAAAGACGGGGCACCGGCCTCCGTGGTCGTCCTCTCCGGCGACGTCCACCACGGCTACCTGGCCGAGGCAAAGTTCGGCGACGGCGCCCACAACCCCATCTACCAGGCCGTCGGCTCCCCCCTGCGCAACCCCCTCGGCATCCCCGAGCGCCTCTTCATGCGCGCCGGGTGGACCAGACCGGTCGAGAAGCTAGGCAAGAAGCTCTCCCAACTAACCGGCGTCACCGATCCCCCCCTCCGCTGGCGCCTAACCCACGAAGCCCCCTGGTTCGACAACCACATCTCCACCATAAGATTCCGCAACCGGGAAGCAACCCTGAAGGTCGAGAAAACGACCCCAGAGAACGTCGGGGAGCCGCATCTGGAGAAGATCCTAGAACGCAAGCTCGCTTAGAGGCATCAGGCATCAGGAAGGGCGGTTAGACACCCGTCCAGCGCCCACGGTACTCTTCCCACACAGGAGCCGCGGGCGCAGACCTGACAGCTGTAGCTTGAAACCTGATGCCTGTCCGACCGAAGGGAGGACCATTGAGAATCGTGACCGCGCGAGACTTCGAGACCCGTCGAGGACCCGAGGACTGGTTTACCGGTACGGTCTGGATGGACGCTTCGCCCGCCGGCGAGTCCCCGGACGCGGGCGTGTTCAGGGTGTTTTTCGAGCCGGGGGCGCGGACCAATTGGCACACCCACCCCGAGGGCCAGGTCCTGTACATCCTTACCGGGATCTGCCGAGTGGGCAAAGAGGGCGAGACGCCCGTAGACGTCGAGGCCGGGGGCATCGTCTACTTCGCCCCGGACGAAAAACACTGGCACGGCGCGAACCCCGATTCCTACATGGTCCACGCCGCCGTCAGCCCCGCCGCTACTTCCAACGGCGGCACCGACTGGTTGGAGCCCGT
>CAXTDD010000614.1:0-2520 GCA_964242955.1 uncultured Rubrobacteraceae bacterium
CGTTAGGCGTTGGCCCTGATCTTGCGGTCGATCTGCTCGATGAGGGTCTCGCGGTCCTTGTTGCGCTTCTCGTACTCGCGCACCTTCTTGAGATCCGCGTTGGAGAGGCCTTCGAGCCTCTTGGAGACCTCGTCGACGTTCAGCGCCTCGTAATCCTCGGTCTTTAGGGCGCCGCGGACGGCGGCCTGGACCTCGGCCTCGTGGGTCGCCTCGGCGGTCTCCCGGAGCACCTTCTCGGTCTGCTCGGTGGCCTCCTCGGCCACCCTGAGCCCCTGCCGCGTTACCTGCTCGGTGGCCTCCAGCCCCCGCCGGGTGGCCTTCTCGGCCGTCTTAAGCCCCTGCTGAGCGTAGGCGAAGGGGGAGAAGAAGTCGCGGTACGCGCCGACCCACTGGCGGGTGAGCGCCCGCGCGCCCTCCTGCTGCTTGCTTATGCCCCGCGCGAAGACCTCCGCGGTGCGCGCGTTGTGCTCGGTCTGCTCTCGCAGCGCCTCGACGGCGTCGCCCGTCCAGTTCTGGGCGAACTCGGCGTTGCGCTGCTGGAGCCGGAGCAGCTTCACGCCGCCCGCGAACCACTCCTGGGCCGCCTTCGCGTTGTCCTCCTGGAGCTTCACGAACTCGAGCCCGCCCTCGGCCAACTCCATGCTGCGCCTCTGCGCGGCCGTGAAGTTCTCGGTCAAGGCGTCGTAGGCGTCACGCTGGGCCTCCGCCATCTCGAGGGCCGTGCGCCCCATCTTGTCGACGTTTCCGGTGGTTGCCACCAGTGTACCTCCGTGATAGTAATCCTTTACTTCTATATGCATAACACACATATACCCTAAGTGCACACCACCAGACGTCTGGGCGGTGTCGTCGCTAGGTTCGTCGGGTCGATTTTCCTTCTTGGGCCCGGCAACACGGCGGTCAAAAGAAACAAAATAAACAAAGTCTGGTAAGATCGGGGGACGAGTACGCGATGGAGTCGTACCCGCGAATGTATCCACGACGTCTTGCGTGGACAGGCCGCCTTCGCTTCCTGGCGACGGAGACATGGTCCGGTGTGCTTCCGCAGAGAGAGCGAGAGCACCATGCCCAACGGGGAGCCGAAGCGCGGGAGCGACCCGCCTCTGGGGGACGCCTTCAAAATCGGGGACCGACCCAGGAACTGGTTGGTTCCCGTGGTTCTGTTGTCGATTCGGGAGTGGAACTCCTACGGCTACGAGCTGACGGAGCGCGCGAGGACGCTCGGGTTCGGGGCGATGAACCCGGGGACGTTGTACCGGACGCTGCGTCAGATGGAGAGGGACGGGATCGTGGAGTCCAGTTGGGAGACCTCCAGGGGTGGCCCGGCCCGCCGGATGTACACCATCACCGACGCCGGCGAGGCCCACCTGGGTTTCTGGGCCGAGTCTCTGGAGCGGTACCAGCAGAGCATGGACGCCTTCTTCCGACTCTATGCGGGCAAGCCGCCGCACGAGGACGGGAACGGGTGAAGACACCCAAGCGGGTTTTCTGTACGGTACCGGTTCGGTGCCTTCACAGGTAGAGTGCCCTCCGCCCCAGCGTCGTCTTCATTCGCCAAAGGCCCCCTTCGTGAAGGAGGTCGCGCCGCCGTGATTGGCGTCACGGTGCACGTCCTTTCGTCACCACCCCACTGTGCTTCACCGGAGGAACCGGTCCCGCAGGACAACGTCTTCCGCCGCTCGGAGCAAGTCCATGCCACAGGGCATCAGCGGCTCCTTGACAGCCACGCCGCCACGCCGCGTAGCATGAGTGCGGTCCCCGCGGCCCTCCGGAGGTTGATCGGGCGCGGCTGCAGTCCGAGAAGCCCGAGGTGGTCGACGGCCAAGGCCGCCACGACCGCCGACGCCAGCAGGATCAACCAAGCTTCCATCGAACCACCCGTTGTGTGCGTCGAGACGGAGGGGCCAAACTCCGGTCTGTTCGGTCAGTGTTCGGGACCGTACCGCCCACAAAAACCGGTCGTGAAGATACCCGCCGCAGCTGGCGGGGCGAGAACCGTCGCGAGCAGATCGGGCGATCGAACGCGAGCCGCACGGCGGGTCGGGAGCTCGTGTCTCAGGGGCGCGTGGCCGCGAGCCCGTCGACGCCGAGTGCCGCGCTCGCCTCGGCTCCGGTCTCGATCAGCATATCGGCCAGTCGCTCCTCACGGTCGGCGAACCGCGCCGAAGGCACGGGAATGCTGATGGCCGCGACCACACCGCCGGCGTCGCGGATCGTAACCCCAACCGCCGAGATGCCGACCGTGTTCTCCTCCCGGTCGTAGGCCACCCCGGCGGCCCGCACCCGTTCGAGCTCGACGAGCAGCTCGTCGCGGTCGGTGATCGTGTTGGGCGTCCGCCGGGGTAGGTGCTCCGGAAGCAGCCTCTTGACCTGCGCGTCCGTGAGGCCGGCGAGCAGGGCCTTTCCGTTGGCGGTGCAGTAGGTTGGGAAAGACTCCCCGACCGCGGAGACGGCCCGCAGGCGGTGCGGCGCCGTCGCCTGGTCGACGAAAAAGACGCGGTCCCTGTTCAGGACGGCCAA
>CAXTDD010000615.1:0-2516 GCA_964242955.1 uncultured Rubrobacteraceae bacterium
TGCGGCCCTTCACCACGTCCGCCTCGACCAGCGTCCAGGGGCCGTGGCAGATCACACCCACCGGCTTGGCCTGCTCGAAGAAGCCCCACACGAACGAGACGATGTTGGGGTCGCCGCGCAGGTTGTCCGCGCCCACGGTGCCGCCGGGCACGATCAGGGCATCGTACTCGTCCGGGGAGACGTCGGTCACAGCCTTGTCGACCGTAAACGTGTCCCCCATCTCGGTGTCGTTGTTCATGGTCTGCGCCTCGCCGGCCTGGATGCCCACGACCTCGACCACAGCGCCCTCGGCCTCGACGGCTTCCCTGGGCTGGACGAACTCCACCTGCTCGCTGCCTATCGGCGCGAGCAAAATAGCCACCTTGCGTCCCTGCAACTCGTTAGCCACTACTGCTCTCCTTCTCTGGTCAGCGTGCACAAACGGAAACCATCGTTCCCCCCGAATTAGTACCCAGACCAGGCCTCGCAGGAAACTTAACCTCCCCACATCCCGAAAAAAGGTCCAGAACGCACGGTCGCCCTCGACCACGTGGCCGAAAGCGGAATCCCGAGGGCGGAGCGTGCCATTCGACGCGGGCCGGTTTAGTCATAGATCGCCTTGTAGCTGCCGCCCTGTATCTCCCCCCGACCAATAGCTAAAGGCCAATAGCTAAAGGCTAAAAGCTAACAGCCAGCAGCTCTCAGTCTTCCTTGCCAGTGCCGGCGCTCTGGTCCACGATGGTCTGGCGTTCGGGGACGATCCAGAGTATTACCCGCTCGCTTTTTATGTCGTCGGGGTTGTAGTCCTGGCCGTGGTACTTCTGGGCGAGCTGGTCGATGCTCTCGCGGGCTTCGGGGCCCGTCACGGTCTGGACGACCCGGCCGCGGATCTCGGCGTAGTTGTACGGGTCCTCCTCGTTGCGGATAGTGAGCGTAACGCGCGGGTCGCTCTGGACGTTCTTGAACTTCTGGCGGTGGACCTCGGTGTTCACCATGACGCGCTCGCCGTCGGTGTGGACCCAGATGATGTGGGTCTGGAAGTGGCCGCTCGGCAAGATGGTGGTGATCGAACCGTAGTTGGGCCCGCTCGCCAACTCCACCGTCTGCGGGTGCAACCCCGGCCCGTTCTTCGTGTCCGCCACGATGATCTCCTCTCTGTATCTATTCCCCTAAACCGATACCCGAAAGACGCAGACGGGCGGCCGTAGACAATCCCCGGCCGCCCGTCTCACTTGAAGCCCGAAACCTCTACCCCGAGACCTCCGAGAGCCCGGCGTACTCGTCGTCGGTGAGCTCGATGGAGACCGCCGCGACGTTCTCTTCGAGGTGCCCGACGGACGAGGTGCCGGGGATCGGGAGCATCACCGGCGAGCGGCGGAGCAGCCAGGCGAGTGCGACCTGCCCCGGCGTGGCGGCGTGGTTCGAGGCGATCTCGTCCACCGGACCGCCGGGCCGCGACAGCGAACCGGAGGCCAGCGGGAACCAGGGTATGAACGCGATACCATCGGCCTCGCAGGCCTCCAGCACCGCCTCGGAGCCGCGGTCCGTGAGGTTGTAGCGGTTCTGCACCGAAGAGATCGGCACGACCTGCTGCGCCCGCCGCAGCTCATCGACGCTTACCTCCGAAAGCCCGACGTGGCGCACCTTGCCCTCGTCGCGCAACTCGGACATCGTGCCGAGCGACTCCTCGGCCGGCACGTCGGGGTCGATGCGGTGGAGCTGGTAGAGGTCTATCGTTTCGAGCTTCAGGCGGCCCAGGCTGCCCTCGATGGCCTCCCTGATGTGCTCGGGACGGCCGTTGGGCCTCCAGTCGCCGGGGCCGGGCCGGACGAGGCCGGCCTTCGTGGCGATGACCACGTCGTCCGGGTAGGGTGCGAGCGTCTCGCCGATCAGACGCTCGGAGACGTCGGGGCCGTAGGAGTCGGCGGTGTCTATCAGGTTAACGCCGAGCTCCAGGCAGCGTCTCAGGACGGCCTTCGCCTCGTCCGGGTCCTCCGGCTCGCCCCAGATGCCCTCCCCCGTGATCCGCATGGCGCCGTACCCAAGGCGGTTCACCTCAAGTTCCCCGCCAAGGGCGAAGGTGCCGGCGTTTGCGGCGTTCTGGGTAACGTCCCTATCGGTCATCGTCTGCCTCCCGTCTCGTCGTGATCTCCGCTCCCGCACCATGCCCGCACCCTTTTCCCCGGAGGCGGGCTCCGAAAAACCGTCCGGCGCGGCCCGAACGCCCAGCGCCTTCCTCTGGCAACGACCGCCGCAGGGGGACCACTTCCGTAGCCCGCCCCGTGTCCTCTCTACGCCAGCCCGCCCGGCAGGAACTGCTCGACCTCGGATTCCCCGCCGGGCAAAGCCTCTACGCGAGCCAGCAGCCCCACGTTGACGTCGGCCGTCTCCGGTCTCCTCTCGATGGTTCTTCGCGCGGGGTCAGAGCGCTGCTGCGGCGGCCTCAGCGACGGTTTGGTCCTGCTCGCCGGTCCCCCCGCTCACCCCCCCCCGCCCCCCCCCCCGCGCCCCCCCGCGGCCATCCGGCGAAGCGCCAC
>CAXTDD010000616.1:0-2500 GCA_964242955.1 uncultured Rubrobacteraceae bacterium
CGTTAGGCGTTGGCCCTGATCTTGCGGTCGATCTGCTCGATGAGGGTCTCGCGGTTCTTGTTCCGCTTCTCGAACTCGCGCACCTTCTTGAGCTGCTCGACGGGAAGACCGTCTATCTTCCT
This sequence comes from uncultured Rubrobacteraceae bacterium, assembly GCA_964242955.1. Taxonomy (GTDB): domain Bacteria; phylum Actinomycetota; class Rubrobacteria; order Rubrobacterales; family Rubrobacteraceae; genus Rubrobacter_D. The sequence goes on from CAXTDD010000616.1 coordinate 123, forward strand.
GGAGACTTCCTCGACGTTCAACGCGTCGTAGTCGGTGGTCTTCAGGGCGCCGAAGACGGCGGCCCTGAGATCCGCCTCGTGGGCGGCCTTCTCGGTCTGGCGGAGGGCCTTGTCGGTCTGCTCGACGGCCTCCTCTGCCACCCTTAGACCCTGCCGGGTTACCTGCTCGGTGACCTCCAACCCCTGACGGGTGGCCTGCTGGAAGGTCTTCACGCCTTGCCGGGCGTAGGCGAAGGGGGAGAAGAAGTCCCTGTAGGCGCCGACCCACTGCCGGGTGAGCGCCCGCGCGCCCTCCTGCTGCCTGCTGACACCCCTGGCGATGGCCTCCGCGGTGCGCGCGTTGTGCTCGGTCTGCTCTCGCAGCGCCTCGACGGCGTCGCCCGTCCAATTCTGCACGAACTCGGCGTTGCGCTGCTGGAGCTGGAGGAGCCTCAAGCCGCCCGCAAACCACTCCTGGGCCGCCTTCGCATTGTCCTCCTGGAGCCTCATGAACTCGAGACCGCCGTCGGCCAGCCCGATGCCGCGGCGCTGGGCCGCCGCAAAGTTCTCGGCGAGGGCCTCGTAGGAGTCGTGCTGGACCTCAGCCATCTCGCGCGCCGTGCGCCCCATCTTCTCGGTGTTCGTGGTTACAGCCACTGGTTCGCCTCCGTACTGGCTTACTAATGTCATCTATATGTATAACACACATATACCCTTAGTGCACGTCCCCAAATCTCAGGGTGTCGCGGTCGGTGCGTGGCCGGGGCACTTCCGTACGGGTGTCGAGACGGTGTCCTCTGTTGCATCCCACCCGAAGGCGGCCAAAAGAAACAAAAAGAACAAAACCTGGTAGGATCAGGGCACGGGCACGCGACCGCGTTGCGCCCGCAAATGAATGTATCCTCGACGTTTTGCGCGGACAGGCCGCCTTCGCTTCCTGGCGACGGAGATAGTACCCGGTGTGCTTCCGCAAAGAGAGCGAGAGCACCATGCCCAACGGGAAGCCGAAGCGCGGGAGCGACCCGCCTTTGGGGGACGCCTTCAAAATCGGGGACCGACCCAGGAACTGGTTGGTTCCCGTGGTTCTGTTGTCGATTCGGGAGTGGAACTCCTACGGCTACGAGCTGACGGAGCGCGCGAGGACGCTCGGGTTCGGGGCGATGAACCCGGGGACGTTGTACCGGACGCTGCGTCAGATGGAGAGGGACGGGATCGTGGAGTCCAGTTGGGAGACCTCCAGGGGTGGCCCGGCCCGCCGGATGTACACCATCACCGACGCCGGCGAGGCCCACCTGGGTTTCTGGGCCGAGTCTCTGGAGCGGTACCAGCAGAGCATGGACGCCTTCTTCCGACTCTATGCGGGCAAGCCGCCGCACGAGGACGGGAACGAAGACGACTAGCCTGAGACCCCGTTGCGTCTGCGACCACGTGTAAGCGGGTAGGAACCGCCTCCCAAACACCCCTATCCGCGGCAACCGGCGCGACGCGTACACACAATTGTACATTTTGTTTCCATACGCCTAGATCGGGCCCCGGCGGGTGTACAGTCACCATGTAAGCTACTCGTTGGACGACTTTCGTTCGCACGCGTTTGTGTTGGACGTCTCTCAGAAGGAGAACCCGGCCCATGCGGATACTCGTTACCGCCTCGCCCCTCATGTACCGCGAGTCGATCGCGCTCCACGCCCACCGGCACAGCCCGGGCTCGGAGGTGCTGCTCGCCGCGCCGTGGTCTCCGGACGGCCTCACGGAGGGCTTCGGTCCCCACCTGCTCGTCCGGGACGACGACGGCGACGACGCGGGGTCTGGGGCGGATGCCCTGTGTCAGGTCGGGCTGTTCTACGACGACGGCGGGATGCACGCGAGGATCGGTTTCGGCGGCGCGTCCCGGGAGGTCAGGAACGTCGGCATGGACGACCTGCTGGAGGTCTTGGACCAGACGGCCAGGCTGATGCCGCGAGGGGTGGATCCCCCCTGATCCCCAGCGCGGCAACCCCGCCGGGGGGTTAGGCCCGTTGCGGCGCTCCACCCTTCGGAGGGCGCCTTCCCGGGGTACCGGTTCACGAAGCGCCCGCCCGGCAGACGCCTTCGGACCCTTCCGGCCGACCCAGGCCCATGTAGTGCTGGGCGGCCAGGTAACCGGCGCCGAGGAGGACCACGCCGGCGCCGTTCCCGAGCCTACGGTAGCCGATGGTCGTGCCGTCCGCGGAGGTGACCTTACCGGTCGTGTACTGCGGTGCCGGGGTGCTCATCGCGGTGCTGCTCCCTTCGGTCGCCGAGTCAGGCCGTCGGGGCCGCGCCTTCAGCCATGCCCGCGAGGCGGCGCATCGAGCGCGGGAGACCCCCGGCCAAGTTTCGGCCGATCAGACGAACGAACAGCGGCGCGAGCGGCCCCGAGA
>CAXTDD010000617.1:0-2497 GCA_964242955.1 uncultured Rubrobacteraceae bacterium
GCCTCCCCGCCGGGAAGGCCCGACCGTGGACCTATCAGCCGTCCGGTCCGTGAGGTCCGCAGGTTCCTTTCCTCCGGGGTCGCCTTCGTTGGTCTCCGTGGAGAGGTGCCTGTAGAAGACCACGCACATGGCGATCATGACGAGGGCGAACGGCGTCCCGGCCAGGATGGAGGCGGTCCTCAACCCGTCGAGGCCGCCGGAGACCAGGAGAATGCCCGCGATCCCGGCCATCGCCAGGCCCCAGGAGAGGCGCACCCAACGCGCCGGGTCACGGCGCCCGCCGGTGGACATCTGGCCCAGCACGACCGTCCCGGCGTCGGCACCCGCGACGAAGAAGATCCAGAGCACTAGAATAGTCGAGATCGAGACGACGAACGCTGCCGGGAACTGCTCTATAAAGAGGAACATCCCGGCTGCCGGGTCGTCGGTGGCGGTCCGGGCGAGCCTGCCGCCCAACTGCCCGTCCACGTAGACGGCCGAGCCGCCGAAAACGACGAACCAGACCACGGTGAAGAGGCTCGGGGCGAGGACGACCCCGGCTATGAACTCCCGGATGGTCCGCCCACGCGAGATGCGGGCCATGAACAACCCCACGTACGGGGCCCAGGCGATCCACCACGACCAGTAGAAGACGGTCCACGTGCCGAGCCACTCGGTGTCCTTGTCGAATGCGTCCATCCTCATGCTCATGGGGACGATGCCGCCCAGATAATCGCCGATGCCCTGGGTGAAGGCGTCGAACTGGATTACCGTCGGGCCCACGACGACGAAGAAGAGCAGCAATACGGGCGCCATGAGCATGCTGACGTTCGAGAGCCACTTCACCCCCTTCTCCACCGGGGTGGAGGCCGAGATCATGAATGCCACGGTAGTAACCCCTATGACGACGAGCTGGGCGACCAGTCCCGTCGCGGTCCCGAGCGTCGCCCCGAGGCCAGCGGCGACCTGCAAACCGGCCTGCCCGAGGTCCACGGCGACGCCGAAGAGGACGGCCAGGATCGCCAGTATGTCTATCGTCTTGCCGACGGGGCCGTCCACGCGGTCGCCGAGCCAGGGACGGAAGATCGCGCTGATAAGACCCCGCTCGCCCCTGCGATACGTGAAGTAAGCGACAGCCAGCCCGACGACGGCGTAGATCGCCCACGGATGCAACGTCCAATGGAAGAACGAGTACTGCATAGCCACCTGCGCCGCCTCCGGCGAGCTCGGACGGGCGAGGTCGAACGGCGGGTCGGCGTAGTGCGACAGAGGCTCCGAGACGCACCAGAACACGATCGCGGGCCCCATCCCGGCCTGGAACATCATCGCAAACCACGAGAAGCGCCCGAACTCCGGCTCGTCGTCCTGCCCGCCGAGCTTGATCCTGCCGTAGCGACTGAGCCCGAGATAGATTACGAACACGAGAAAGACGTTCGCCACCACCATGTAGAACCAGCTCAGATTGACGACGACCCAGTCCAGCGCAGCACCCGTCGCCGCCGCGAAGCTGCCACCTGAGAGCACGCCCCACGAAACGAAGCCCATGGAGACGGCGACCGACACCCAAAACACGGCCCCGACCTGGGACGTCGCCCTACGCACCGCTCACACCCGCGAGACCTCCCCTTACCGGCGGCCAGGCTGAATCAGCACCAAGCCGGTAGACGTAGGAAAATACTACAGACCCGCCGCCGCATTGCAAACATCCTGAGGGGAGAACGTCGATCCGGGCCGTCCCCTGCCGGACTCTTGACAGGTTTGCCACAAGATGGTAAGAGTTTCTTGTATGACAACGTCCATCACGATACGCAACACGAGGGTCGGAGGCCCGGCCTTGCCCTCTGCGGCTCTCGTTGGCGTATTTCGCCGTCGGCGGGGTGGATCCCTCGACTCCTTGGGCGGTCGTAAGGTCGTGCTTCGCGGGCTTTCCGGGTCTTCGCGGCTGGCGCCGTACCTGATCGGTGCCTCGGACAACTTCGAGTCCCGCAACCGTTTGAACTGGTGGTCCTACGGCGCCTTCGCCAGCAAGGGCCAGATGTGGGGCAACCAGTACCTGGCCGGCCGTCGCGGGCCGCCCCTCCTGCACAAATAAGAGTCCCATTCATGCCTGATGCAGGAGGTACCCCATGTCGACCCGACCCAACGTCGTGGTTATCGTATCGGACACCTTCCGTCGCGACCACCTAGGAGCGTACGGGAACACCGATATTCGCACGCCAAACCTGGACGCGTTCGCGCGTTCGTCGGTCACCTTCGACCGGCACGTGATCTCTTCCTTCCCCACCATGCCGGCCCGGGCGGACATGCTGACGGGCAACTTCTCCTACACCTTCATGGGCTGGGAGCCGCTGTGGGCTAGCCTCCACACGCTGCCGGGGCTCCTCTCCCGGGCCGGCTACCTCACGATGGGCGTCGTGGACACGCCCTACTTTATCCGTAACCGCTTCGGCTACGACCGGGGCTTCGACGACTTTATCTGGGTGAGGGGACAGGGCGACGACACCAGGCCGCACGAGCG
>CAXTDD010000618.1:0-2485 GCA_964242955.1 uncultured Rubrobacteraceae bacterium
GGCTGGAGCCCCGGCCGGGGCTCCAGCCGGCGCCCCCGTGGAAGCACCTGTCGGGGCGCCCGCCGGGGCTCCGGTGGGGGCGCCTGAAGGCGCGCCGGTCGGTGCACCCGTCGGGGCTGCGGCGCCGATGGGGAGGTCGCGGAGTTCTTCGACGGTGGTCAGTTCGCTGGTGGTGCGGACGGGGGTAGCGAGGCCGTCCACGCTCACGTCGCCGACGGGCGCGTTTATGTTCGAGCCGGAGATCGCGCCGACTATTGCCTCGGCCGGGATGCCGCGTTCTTCCAGCTCGGCGGGCTTGAGGTCAACGTCGATCTGGCGCTCCGAGCCCCCGACGAGGTCGGCGCTCGCAACACCCTCGACGTCCTCGATGAGCGGTATGGCCTCGTCCTCGGCGTATTCGGTGACGCGGGCGAGGTTCCCATCTCTCGCGGAGAGGGAGACGTTCAGGATCGGGAACTGCGAGGCCGACTGCCGTGAGACCTCCGGTGCCGCGGCCTGCTCGGGCAGCGAGACGCCGGCGATGGCGTCGTTGATCTCGTCTTCGGCCTGCTCGGTGTCCACGTCCAGCCCGAACTCCACGACGAGCACGGAGAAGCCCGGCGAGCTCGTCGCCTGCACGTTCTCGATCCCCTCGATGCCTTCGACCGAACTCTGCAACGGCTGCGTGACCTGCTCGTCCACCACGTCCGGCCCCGCCCCCGCCACCGGCGTCGAGACGGTGATGAGCGGGAACTCGATGTCGGGCAACAGCTCCTGGTTGAGGCGCGTCGTGGCAAACGTGCCGGCCACGATGAGGATCACGGCCGCCAGAAACACGACGGACTTGTTCTTCAGGCACCAACGGACTATCGTCTGCACTAATTGGCCTCCCCGGGCACCCTGCCGAGCGCCGTCGTTATCTCCTTGAGGCCCCTGCAGAACGTCAGCGCCTCACCGTCGGTCATCGTGTCCAGGGCGGCCCTCAGCTGGCTGCGGCGGACGTCCATGATCCTGCGCGCCACCGCGTGCATCCCCGGCACGTAGTCCACCAGCACCACCCTCCTGTCCGCCGGGTCGTGGCGGCGTTCGATCATGCCGTGCTCCGAAAGCTTGTCCACGAGCTGCGTCGCCGCCGGCCGCGAGACGCCCAAAGTCTCCGCGATACTTCCCACCGAGCACGGTCCCTTGGCCAAGGCTATGAGCACCTGCACGTGCCCCGGCGAGATCTGCGCGTCGGACGGGAAGGCGTGCGCCGGGGCACCGGCCTTCACGGACGCCTCCATCTCCAACGGCACCGGACGCCCCAACTCGCGCCCCAACACCGGCAACAACAACACGATCTCATCCACCAACGCCTCGCGGTCCACGCTCTTCCGATCTTCGTCTATTTTATTAAGCCGTTTAAATAAGCTGCTTAATGTTATGTCGTGGGGAGGAATTGTCAAGAAGTTTCTTGGCGGTTCACGAAGATCGGGTACGATCCCACGCGTCGGAAGTTTCTAGTGATGGAGGAATTTTATGGCGAGGCTGAAGGCCGCCGTTGCCGCCGGCGCGGTGGGGGGGCTCTGGGCTTTGAACGGGAGGCTCAAGAGGGGCGGTTGTTACCGGCCCGGGCTCGGGGGCGAGGCACGCCGCTACCGTTGGAGGGGAGGGAAGCTCGCTTACTCCGTAGCCGGGGAGGGGGAGCCGGTCCTGCTCGTTCACGGCGTCTACGCCGGGGCCTCCTCGCTTGAGTTCCGGAACAACTTCGAGGAGTTGTCCAAGAGCTTCCGGGTGTACGCCCTGGATCTCCTGGGCTGCGGCCTCTCGGAGAAGCCGGCCCGGCGCTACGGACCGGAGGACGTCGCCTCGCAGATAGAAGACTTCGTGAAGGCGGAGATCGGGGGCAGCGCCCACCTCGTGTCGAGCTCGCTCTCCGCGGCCCTCGCCGTCCCCGCCGCCGTACGAAGCCCCAGGCTCTTCAAGAACCTCGTCCTAATCTGCCCGACCGGCAACGGTACCCTCGACCGCCCCTCCGGGCTTCTCGGGGACGCGATCCTCGGCCTCTTCCGGGTCCCTATCCTCGGCGACACGCTCTACCACGCCATCGTCTCCCGGGCCGGCATCCGCTACTACCTGCAAAGGATGGCCTACCACGAACCAAAACTCGTCACCGAAGGGGTCATCCAAGACCACTACGCGGCGGGCCACGGCCCCGGGGCCAAGCACTTCCCGGCCGCCTTCGTCGCGGGCAAGCTCAACCTCGGCGTGGCGGATCTGTGGCCGCGGGCGCCGCAAAAGAGCCTCATCTGTTGGGGTCAGGAGGCCGAGACCGTCCCCCTCTCGGACCTGAACAACTTCGCGCAGGACAACCCCCGCTCCGAGCCCCGCGTCTTCAGGGACGCGGCCCTTCTCCCCCACGCCGAGCGGGCAGAGGCCTTCAACGAAGAGGTGCGGGCGTTTCTGTCGGGTTGAAGGCTTCAGGCATCAGGTTGCGGGTAACAGGTCCGCGCCAGCGGATCTTTCC
>CAXTDD010000619.1:0-2484 GCA_964242955.1 uncultured Rubrobacteraceae bacterium
GGCTCCCCCTGCCGGGGTCGTCGGGGGGGGCCCCCACCCCCCCATACACGAATCGCCCCTACGCCGTGTCGCGGACGTTGAAACGGTTCATCGCCGCCTCGGCACCCTCCTCCAGCACGGCCTCGACGGCGTCGGCGGCGCGCGGTAGGGCGTCCTTGACGGTGGATTCCATCCGGCCCAGGACGAAGTCCGTGACCGTCACGCGGGCGCCTGCGGGTGGGCGGCCGATGCCGACGCGGACGCGGGTGAAGTCGGGACCTATGTTCTGGATGGCCGAGCGCAGCCCGTTGTGGCCGCCCGCCCCACCGCCGACCTTGACGCGCACCGTCCCGGGGTCGAGGTCGAGGTCGTCGTGGACCAGGATGAGGTTCTCCGCCCGGTGCCCGGCCAGGGCGGACCCGGTGAGGTTCATGAACGTCGTCGGCTTGAGCAGGGTGACGTTCTTCGGGCCGACGGAGACGTCTGCGGCCTCGGCCTTCTTCCTGCGGCGCCAGGACCCGCCGTGGCGGCGGGCCAGCTCCTCGACGACCAGGTAGCCCGCGTTGTGGCGGGTGCGCTCGTAGGAGCGCCCCGGGTTGCCCAGGCCGACGACTACGGGGGACCCTGAAGGCCCCCCGTGGTCGTTACGCCCGAAAAAAGAGCGGGCCAGCCTCAGGTTAGGCGTTCTCCTGGTCGCCCTCTTCGGGAACCTCGGCACCCTCGGCGCCCTCCTCGCCTTCGGCTTCCTCGGCGGCGGCAATATCCTCGTCGGATTCCTCTTCGACGATGCCGGCGGCCTCCATCTCCTCATCCGTGATCTCCGTCGGCGCCGTTACTGTGGCGGCGACTTCCTCGGGGTCGGAGAGCAGCGAGACGTTCTCCGGCAGGATCAGGTCGTCCAGCGTGAGGTTCTCGTTCATGCCCAGGCTCGTGACGTCGAGCGGGATCTCCTGCGGGATGTCGCCCGGCAGGGTCTCGACCTGGATCTCGTACGCCACCTGCTGCAGCACGCCGCCCTCGTCGGCGCCGGCCGCCTCACCGACGATCGTGATGGGGACGGTAACCTCGATCAGCTCGCGCATGTTCACCGGCGCGAAGTCCACGTGGACCAGAAGCCCCGAGACGGGGTCGCGGTGGGCGTCCACCACGCGCGCCGTCGAGGTGCCGCTCCCGAGGTTCAAGTCGTACAGGGCGTTGTCCCCGAAGTGCGTCAGGGTGTAGTCGAGCGTCCTGGTCTCCACGGAGAGGGCCGTGCTCCCCCCGTCGCCGTAGAGGACCGCCGGGAGCATCCCCGAAGCCCTCAACCGGCGGGCGGCGTTCTTGCCCCGCTCCTCGCGCTCGCTCGCCCGCACTGTCACGTTGTCTGCCATTTCCTTCTCCTATCGATCCAAAAAACTAGAAAAGCTGGTTCTCTCCCATAAACACCTCGCTGACGGACTCGTCCGTAAAGACGTTCTTTATGGTGCTCGCGAGGATGGGTGCGGTTTGAAGCGTGCGTATCTTAGACTGCGGCTCGCCCGCCTTCAAGGGGAGCGTGTCCGTGACCACGACCTCGCTTATCGGGGAGTCGTCGATCCGCCTGTAGGCAGGACCGGAGAAGACCGGGTGCGTCGCGCAGGCGTATACCTCGGTAGCACCCTCGTCCTTCAGCCGTTCGGCGGCGTTGACGAGCGTCCCTGCGGTGTCAATAAGGTCGTCTATCATCACGACACGCTTGCCGCTGACGTCCCCGATCACGTGCGTCACCTCAGAGTGGCCGGGCTTTTCACGCATCTTGTTCACGATGGCCCACGGGAGGCGCAGGTGCCCGGCGAGTTGCTTGGCGACCTTGACCTCGCCCGTGTCCGGCGCCACGACGACCGCGTCGTCGGCGTCCCGGAAGCCCCGCTCGACGAAGTAGTCCACGAAGGTGTGCATCGCCGTCAGGTGGTCCACCGGGAACGCGAAATAGCCCTCGATCTGGCCCGTGTGCAGGTCCATCGTCATCACGCGCTCGGCGCCGGCGGCCTGGATCATGTTGGCGACCAGCCGCGCCGTTATGGGCTCGCGCGGCTTGGTCTTGCGGTCCTGACGCGAGTACGCGTACCACGGTATGACCGCTACGATGCGTTTCGCTGAGGCCCTTTTGGCGGCGTCTATCATGATGAGGAGCTGCATGAGGTTGCTGTTGACGGGCTCGCAAAGGGACTGGACTATGAACATGTCGGCACCCCGCACGCTCTCCAGGTAGCGGGCGTAGAGCTCGCCGTTGGAGAACTGCGTGAGCTCTACGCCCGTAAGTTCCTGGTCGAGGCGCTCGGCGATCTTCTCGGCCAGCTCAGGGTAACCCTCGCCACTGACGACCACGAGCCTTTTCTGCGTCGTCTGCGTCAGGTAGCCGTTCTCCATCACCGCGCTAGTCCCCCTTCTCGTCGTCCATAGCCCTCTTCTTCCTGCTCTGCGGTGATTCCTTGATCGCGCGCGCCGGCGCCCCGACGGCGAGCCTGCCGGGCGGAACGTCCTTGC
>CAXTDD010000620.1:0-2483 GCA_964242955.1 uncultured Rubrobacteraceae bacterium
GCCTTCGGGGCCTGCGTCGTGCGGGCGGCGACCGGAAGGGGCTCGACCTCCACGTCGTCCAGCATCGCGGCGGCCGAAGAGTAGCGCTTGTCGGGGTCCTTGGAGAGCGCTTTGAGGACCACGGCCTCCATGCCCGGTGTGATCTTCTTGTTGAGCCGGCGGGGCGGGGTGGGCTCGTCCCGCATGTGCTGGCGGGCGAGGCTCTTGACGTCGCCGGAGAACGGCGGCCTGCCGGTGAGGCAGTGGTAGAGCAGGATGCCCACGGAGTAGATGTCGCTCTCGGGCCTCGCGTCCTCACCCCTGAGTTGCTCCGGCGACATGTAACGGGCGCTGCCCACGATCTCGCCCGGCTCCCCGCCCGCCAGATCGTCCTCCTCGATGATGCGCGCAATACCGAAGTCCGCGACCTTCACGGTGCCCTCGGGGGTGAGCAGGATGTTGGACGGCTTTATGTCCCTGTGGATGATCCCGCGCCGGTGCGCGTACGAGAGGGCTTTTAATAGCTGCGCCGCCAGCCGCCGCACGTAGGCCTCGTTCAAGCGACCCCCGCCCTGCCCGCCGAGCAGGCTTCCCAGGTCACGCCCGGCCACGCACTCCACCACGATAAACGGCACCTCGCCGTCCTGGCTTATGTCGTAGACCTTGACGATGTTCTCGTGGTCGAGGGAGGCCATCGCGCGGGCCTCCTGCCGGAAACGGGCCTGGAAGGAGGGGATCTCCGCGTAGCGGCGGTGCAGCGTCTTGAGCGCGACCGAACGCCCGAGGATGGCGTCCTGCGCCTTGTAAACGACCGCCATCCCGCCGGAACCCAGCGTGCTCTGTACCCTATACCGTCCCGAAAGGACTGTTCCTACTACCGAAGTTTCCAGCGTCCTACCACCTCTGACCATGCTCAACCTGGAACGCGGCAATTATATAACCCCCGACACCCTCCAGAAACACCATCGGGAGTGCGACAACGACGTTACCCAACATGGTGGAGCATGTCAAATCCGAGGGCCACATGTAGGGGCCGCTAGCCATTAGCTGTTGGCTTTTAGCTCTTAGCCGTTAGCTTTGAGGTAGAGAGGTTCTACCGCTGAGGATACTGTGAATCGTAGGGACGGAGCGCGTTCGCCTGGGGGCAACGGTTTTCACGGTTCAAGCTAACCGCTAAAAGCTAACGGCCAAAAGCTCTAATATTCCCTGCTCTGGAACCGAGATCACCGAGGAGATACGTGAAGACGAGCTTCGATCGGTACCTGCGCTACGAAGAGCTTACGCGCGCCCTGCACGCGCTGGCGGAGGAGTATCCGGGGCTGTGCCGGGTCGAGCCCGTGGGCGAGAGCGGGGAGGGGCGTGGGATCTGGCTGGTCGAGCTGACCAACGAAGAGACCGGGCCCGCCTCCGAGAAGCCGGCCTTCTGGGTGGACGGAAACACCCACGCCGGCGAGGTGACCGGCTCGATGGCCGCGCTGTACCTGATCGAACATCTTCTCGAAAACTACGGCTCGGACGACCTCGTGACCCGCCTCCTCGACGAGCAGGCCTTCTACGTGCTCCCCCGCCTCTCCCCCGACGGCGCCGAGCACTACCTGACCACGCCCCACACCCTGCGCTCCAACCCGCGTCCCTGGCCCGAGCCGGAGCCCGAACCGGGCCTCCAGCCCGAGGACGTCGACGGCGACGGCCACATCCTCCAGATGCGCGTCGAAGACGAGCACGGCGAGTGGCGCGTCTCCGACGGGGACGAACGCCTCATGGTCCCGCGCGCCCCGGACGGGTTCGGGGGTACTTACTACCGCCTCTACAAAGAGGGCGTCTTCAAGGACTTCGACGGCTTCGAGAGGAAGATAGCCCGGCCCTTACACGGGCTGGACATGAACCGGCAGTACCCCTACCGCTGGCGCGAGGACGCGGATCAGGGCGGCGCTGGGCCCTACCCGCTCTCGGAACCCGAGTCCAGGGCGCACGTGGACGCCCTGCTCGCCCGCCGCAACGTGTTCTCCATCCACAGCCACCACACGTTCTGCGGCGCGATCCTGCGCCCCTACTCCGACCGGAACGACAAGGAGATGCCCGACGAGGACCTCGCCGTCTACAAGGCCATCGGCGACCGCGGAACAGACTTGACCGGCTACCCCAACATCTCCGTCTACCACGACTTCCGCTACGAGGAGGACAAGTTCATAACCGGCGCCTTCGACGACTGGGCCTACGACTACTACGGCGTCTTCGCCTTCACGATAGAGTTCTGGTCCCTACCGGCAGCCGCCGGCGTCGAAGTAAAGGATTTTATCCCCTTCTTCCGCGACCCGCCCGAAGAAGCGTCCCTGAAGATGCTCGCCTGGAACGACGACGAGCTAGCCGGGGACGGTTTCTCCCCCTGGGAGCCCTTCGACCACCCGCAGCTCGGACGCGTCGAGGTCGGCGGCTGGAAGACCAAGTTCACCCACCAGAACCCTCCCCCGAAGTTCCTGCGCGCCGAGTGCGAGAAGCTGGCC
>CAXTDD010000621.1:0-2480 GCA_964242955.1 uncultured Rubrobacteraceae bacterium
TGTTTCCCGCAGTAGGCTCATGGGGGTCGCGCCGGGGGCGGGGGCGTGGTCCTGCGGCAGGTAGCCCACGTTTATGGAGGGGCCGATCCAACGCTCCCCCTCCGTCGGCGAGAGCCTCCCGGCCAGCACCTTCGCCAGCACGCTCTTGCCGGCGCCGTTCGGCCCGACGACACCCACCCGCTCGCCGCGCGAGACCGTGAGATCCGCCCCGATCAGGACAGGCTCGTTCCCGAAGGCTACGTCCACGTCCCGAAGCTCGACGACCTTCTGGCCGCCGTGGGCGCCGGGCCGAAAGCTCAGACCTATTCTGCGCCGTTCGAGGACCGGGCGCTCTACCTTGTCCATGCGTTCGATCTGCCGCTGCTTCACCTTCGCCTGCCTGGCGTGCCGCTCGTTCTCCGTGTTGTGGGCCCACAGTTTGAAGCGCTGGATGGCGGCCTCCAGGCGCGCTATCTCTTTCTGTTGGGTGACGTAGAGCTGCTGCCGGCGTTTGGCGGCGAGCTCCTTGGCGAGCGCGTAGGCCGAGTAATTGCCGGGCCACCGCGTGACGCGGCCGTCCTCTAGCTCACAGATCTCACCCGCCGTCTCGTCCAGCAGGTAACGGTCGTGGGAGACGGCCACCACCGCGCCGACGAACCTCCAGACGAGCCCCTCCAGCCGCCCCCGCCGGTCGGCGTCGAGGTGCGCCTCGGGCTCGTCGAGCAGCAGCACGTCGGGTTTTTGCAGCAGGCAGGCGGCCAGGGCGACGAGTTTGCGCTGCCCGCCGCTCAGGTCGGCCATCGGTTTCTCGGCGTCTTCTGCTTCGAAGCCGAGCTCCGCGAGGTAGCCGCGCGCCTCGCCGTCGAAGCCGTTGCCGCCGAGCTCCGTGAAGCGCTCCAGCAGCCTCCCGTGGCGCTCCAGGACCCGCTCCATCCGGCGCAGGTCGCCCGTTACCTCCGGCGCCCCGAGACGCTCCTCGCAGGCCTCCAATTCTCCCCTCACCTCGGCCAGTTCCGGCCGCGCCGCGCGGAGGATCTCCATCGGGGTGCATCCCTCGCTGGCCACGTGCTGGGGCAGGTACGAGACGCGAAGTCCCCTGCGGCGGGTCACGGTGCCCCCGTCCGCCTCCTCCAGGCCGGCGAGCAGGCGCAACAGCGTGGATTTGCCCGCGCCGTTGGGACCGACCAGCCCGATCCTGGCCCCCTCAGCCACCTTCATCTCCAGCCCGCGCAGCACGGCCCGCCCGCCGTAGAACTTCTCCACCGAACGCAACTCGATGAGCGTCACGAAACGCCCAGCATCTCTGACCAACTCACAAGACCGGCGATGGCGCCCCGAGAACGCCCGCGCATCGCCCGTTTGCGCGAGTCCGGGCCACTATCCACCGCGGACCGTCCCCTCGACGTACAGCGTCGCCGGGCGCGTGTAGCCCTCGCGCTCGATGCGCTTTCGAAGGTCGTCGCGCCGACGACGTAACCTGCGCGACATCTCCTCCGGCAACCGCGATAACCCCGCCGGCTCGTCTTCCGCGAGCACGACCTTTCCCAGATGACGCACCTCCACGGGCGGCGACACCCGCCACCGCACGTCAGACAAAATTTGCTCGAGCAGGTCAACGAGCCGGTTCGGCGGTCCTACCCCGAAGAGCTCCGCGCCGCCGGAGGCACATGCCAGCTCGGCATCCAATGCTTCGTCTTCGAGTTGGGTGGCGGGGACCGAATCCACGATGTCCCCCGTCGCGACCCGGCCACCCGGTCGCACCACGGAAGCCAGTGCCCGGAGCGCGTCGCCCGCGCTCCTCTCAAACACGTCCAGCTCGTGGAACAGCCCGGCCGAGTAGACGAGGTCGAACGTATCTGTGTCGAAAGGCAGGCCGAAGACGTTCCCGACGACCAGCCGGACGGGGGAGGGCAGGTCCGCGACGGCCAGGACCTCTTTCGTCGTCTCCACGCGTTCTCCATCCGTGTCGAGCGCGGTGACGGAGCCGTCCTCACCCACACGCTGGCTGAGGCCTTCGATCCAGAGCAGGGAAGAGCCGCCGGCGTAGAGGACGTCGAGGCCGCCGACGTCGCCGAGAAGGTCCAGCTCGCGGTCGGAGAACCGGATGAGGTCCTCCTCGAACTCCTCGCGTTCCTCCGGTGCCAGAGGGTCTTCCTTGTACGGTCGTCCTGTCAATGAAGGCGGGTGTTGCGAGAGGTCTGGTCGAGTACGTCAGTCCGCCCGGTCCGGACTTGTGCGGCCTCGCTGTCTACAGGGAATAGACGAGCTTGCTGCCCTCGACCCGGACATCGAGGTGGCCCCTCTGGGCGAGTTCGGAGAGCAGCCTTTCGGCCTCGTCCACGGTGAGGGAGGTCTGCAGGGCGGCCCTGGCGGGCGTGATCTCGCCGTTGCGCTCCACGACCTCGAGCACCTGCCTCTCGGCGGACTTGTCCGGGCCTTCGCTTCGGCGCGCGCTTCTACGGCCGGCGCGATGGCTGGACGGCGGCGGCAGCTCACGGGAC
>CAXTDD010000622.1:0-2478 GCA_964242955.1 uncultured Rubrobacteraceae bacterium
GCCTAGAGGCGGCGTGTTTCCCTTCCTCCTTTGTCGCCGCCGGCGACATGCCCATCCTGAGCCCCGCGCTGGTCGGTCACCTCCTGGACATACTCGCGAACCGCGGGGTGCTCGCCGCCGTGCCGGAACACGAAGGGAGGGTCCACCCGCTCTGCGCCGCGTACGCCGGCGAAGCCCTGCCGCACGTGCGGGCCGCGCTCGATGAGGGGGTGCGGGCAGCGCGCGACCTGCTGGGCCGGCTCGGCCGCGTGGCGTACGTCGGGGAGGCGGAGTTGCGGCGGTTCGGAGACCCGGAGCACCTGCTCATGAACGTCAACTCGCCGGAAGACCTGCGACGGGCCAGGACCCTGATCCCCGATTGAGCGGGGATCTTCTCGGGGAGCTCAAGGGGTTGCTGGCGGTCTACCGCGGCGAGGGGCTGCCCCCAGCATCGACGGGACCCGGAACCCCCCGCGTCGCGGTCGTGCTCGGAACCCAGGTGTTGCCCGGGGGACGTCCGAGCCGGACGCTGGACACCAGGGTGCGCCACGCGGCGCGGCTCTACGCCGCCGGAGACGTGGACGTGGTCGTGGTCACCGGCGGTCTCGGGAAGCACCCGCCGACCGAGGCGGAGGTGATGGCGCGCATCTTGCAGGAGGAAGGGGTCCCGGAGGGCGCCGTCAGGGTCGAGGACGAGGCCGAGAGCACGTGGGACTCCGCGCGGCTCGTGGCGGCGTTGGCGGCGGGAGAAGGGATAGGGGAGGTGCTCGTCGTGACCGACCCGCTGCACTGCGTGAGGGCGGCGGCTTCATTCAGGAAGGCCGGCCTGGGGGCCCTGCCGGAGCCCGTGTACAGTAGCCCGATGTGGCGCGATCGTTGGTCGCGCCGGGCGCAGTTCTTCCGGGAAAGCGGGGCCCTGGTCTGGTACAGGATAAGGTACGCAGTAGGGGCGCGCTCCCGGCCGTAGCCCTGGGTGTGGTGGCCGTCTCGGCCGCGGCCGTCATGATCCGGCTCGCCGACGCCCCGGCGCTCGCGGTGGCCTTCTGGCGCTGCGCTCTGGGCGTGGCGATCCTGCTCCCGCCGGCCCTCTTGCGCCGGGAGAGGTTCCCGACCGGCAAGACCCTGTATGTCGGGATCGCCTCCGGCGTGGCGCTCGGGGCGCACTTCGGGTTCTGGATCTCCTCCCTCGACTACACGAGCGTGGCGGCGAGCGTGGTGCTGGTCAGCAACACGCCCGTCTTCGTGGCGATCCTGGCGTACCTGCTCTTCGGGGAGAGGACCACGCCGCTCTCGTTCGCCGGCATCCTGGTAGCGCTCGGGGGGACGGTCGTGATCGCCCAGGACGGCTCGGCCGGCTCGGCCGCCGTGTTCGGCAACGTGCTCGCCATCCTCGGCGCCCTGACGTTCACCGCCTACGTGCTCGTCGGCCGCTCGCAGCGCTCCGCCGCCGAACCGGTCGGCGTCCTGCCCTACTCGATCGTGCTCTACTCCTCCGCGGCCGTAGCACTCCTGCCCGTCGCCCTCCTCTCCGGCGACAGCCTGTGGGGATATTCAGGCGAAACGTGGTTCTGGCTGTGGGCGATAGCCATAGGGCCCCAGATCCTGGGCCACACGGTCTTTAACTGGGCCCTGCGCTACGTGGAGGCCTCGGTCATCTCGGGCACGGTGCTCGCGGAGCCTGTGGTCGCCGCACTCCTGGCGTGGCTGGTCCTCTCGGAGCGGCCCGGGCCGACGACGATCCTTGGCGGCGCCGTCGTCCTGGCGGGTCTCTTTCTCCTGCTCAGGGGTCGCCCGGCGACTTAGGGTCGTACGCATTGCATAGAGGTTCACACCGGGGGTGGTGGGGGATGCTGTATTCTTGGAGCCTGCACGTGGTCTACGAAGGAGCATCTTGGGTCCGATAAGAACGGGGCTGTTCTACGGCGCTATCGGGGCGGTCGTCGCCCTGGTGACGAACCTGTACTTCCTGTTCGTGGACCCGGCGAGCACGGACGGCTGGGTGCTGGCCGTGATCGCCCAGTACCGTACGAGGCTCGCGCTCGCGGCGTTCCTGTTTCTGGCGATAGTCGCCGCGCTCCGCATGCGTCCGCAGAGGCTCGACCCTGGCGTCTCCTACGGTTCCTTGCTCCTGCGCGACGGCGCGATGGCCGGCACGGTCGTCGCCGTGGTCGTTGGGTTGGCGCTGCTGCTGACGACGGCCCTTCAGGCGACGGTGTTCGCCGACGGCATGCGATCCTACGCCCGGCAGGCGGCGCCCGAGATAGTCTCCTACGTCAACGAGACGCGGGATGAGATCCAGCAGCGCCGCCGCGACGAGGGCCAATCCCCCGAAGAGGTCAACGACGTACCCCCGCCGGCCGAGGTGGCCGAGGTGGAGGGCTCGATCGGGCCCCCGGCCCCGCGCGACCTCGGGCGTTCGCTGGCGAACATCGTGCTCCGCGCCTTGCTGCTCGGGACGGCCGGCGCGCTCGTCGGTCTGCTGCGCGGACGCTCCAAGGC
>CAXTDD010000623.1:0-2471 GCA_964242955.1 uncultured Rubrobacteraceae bacterium
GGCTCTCGCCGCTGCTCTTCTTCGCAACCCTGGGATGCGTGCTGGCGCTTCTCCTCCGCAGCCGCTCGGCAGCAGGAGCGGTGCTCGGAGGGTACTGGATCGGCAACATGATCTTCAAAGATTACCTTTTCACGATAGGCTGGTTCAAGCCCTTCTACCCCTTCGCCACACTGCGAGAGCCTGGAGCTGGTATCTGGCTCGACAACCGGCTGACCTTGATCCTGGCCGCCGCGGCGCTACTACTGGTCTTCGCCGCCCTGCTCCGAAGAGAATCCGTCGTACTGGGAGGCGAGTCTTGAAGGCGTCCGACGGTCTGGGCGGGGCCATCCGTTACGAGTTCCTCATGCAGATCCGGCGCCCGGCGCTCTGGATCACGTTCGTCCTCTTCGCCCTCGTCTTACCTATCCGCACCTGGACACCGTGGGACCCCGCCCTCGGAGATAACCCGGTCGCCTTCCTCGTCCCAGCCTGGTCGCTCGCGGTCCAATCCCTCCACCCCATCGCCTTCGGCCTCCTCCTCGCCGACCGCCTCCCGCGCGACCGGCGTACCGGGACGACGGAGCTGCTCGAGACCCTGGCCGCGTCTCCCGGCCGCCGCTACCTCGGCAAGTACCTCGGCGCCACGCTCGCCACCCTCATACCCCTGCTCATCACCTGGGCCGCCGGCGCCGCGTACATCGTCGCCGACACGGGCGACCCCGTCGCCGTGCCGCTCGCGGTCGCCGCCTTCCTCACGATAAACCTGCCGGGCCTGCTCTTCGTCGCGGCCTTCTCCGTGGCCTGCCCGGTGGTACTCTGGGTCCCGCTCTACCAGTTCCTGTTCGTCGGCTACTGGTTCTGGGGCAACCTGATCCCCCCGTACGTCCGCATCCCGACCCTCACGGGCACCCACCTCACACCCCTGGGCGAGTACGTGGTGGCCGGCTTTTTCGAATCGGACCAGACGTACTTCGCCCCAAACGCAACGGCACTCGACGGCGTCGTGAGCATGGTCCTCCTGCTCGGCCTCGGCGCTTTGGCGCTTGTCTGCGGGTACGCCCTACTGCGCCGGAGGGCAGTGACGTGAGTCCCCGTAACCGAGCGGGAAGAGCATCCCCCGTCGTGGGAGTCGCCAGCGGGAGGGGCCCAACCGTTCTCGCCGCGGCCCTGCGAAAAGAGTCCATCATACCTGGAGGTGGATCTTGACCGGCACTATCCGCTACGAGTTCCTGATGCAGGCAAGGCGCCCCGCGCTCTGGATCGTCGTGGCGGTCTTCTGCTCGAGCTTGGTCGTGCTGAGCCTGACGCCATGGGGCGCCTTCGAGGGCCTGACCACCCCACAGACCGTCGCCAACTGGGCGCTCTCGGTCCAGTTCCTGCACCCGATGGCAGCAGGAATCCTGCTGGCCGACCGGGTTCCGCGCGACGGCCGGACGAGGGTGGCGGAGTTGCTGGAGACGGTGCCCTATCCGTCGGCCGGTCGCTTCGCCGGCAAGTACCTCGGGAGCACGCTCGCGACGCTCGTGCCGCTGGCCCTGATCTACGCCGCGGGCCTCGGCTACGTTGTCCTGGATACCGCGGACCCGATGGCCGTACCGCTGGGCGTCGCGGCGTTCCTGACGATAAACCTACCTGGGTTACTCTTCGTGGCGGCGTTCTCCGTCTCGTGCCCCGTCGTCTTGTGGGTTCCGCTCTACCAGTTCCTGTTCGTGGGCTACTGGTTCTGGGGCAACCTGATCCCCACGGGCTTAGGCATACCCACTCTCAGCCACACCGTCCTGGCGCCCCTGGGAGAGTTCGCGGCCAACGGCTTTTTCGGCACGGAGCAGGTGACGCCCCGGGCAACGGTTCTGGAAGGCCTCACGAGCATGGGCCTCCTGCTCGGCCTGGCAGCCCTGGCGCTCGTCTGCGCGCACACGGTCCTGCGCCGCCGGCAAGCACGTCTATAAGAGAAGGAGAGAAGATGGAAGTACGCGTAGGGAACCTGACCAAGGTCTACGGCGGCAAGGTCCGGGCGCTGGACGGCGTCGACCTGGAGATACCGACCGGCATGTTCGGCCTGCTCGGTCCCAACGGCGCGGGCAAGACCACGCTCATGCGCATCCTCGCCGGCATCTTGCGCCCGACGGCGGGCACGGTCCGGGCCGGCGACCACGACGCCGCGACGGATGCGGGCCGGACGGAGATCAAACGCGTCCTCGGCTACCTGCCCCAGGACCTCGGTCTCTACCCTGACCTCAAGGCCTGGGAGTTCCTGGACTACATCGGCATTTTGAAGGGACTGGAAAACAAGAAGGCGCGACGACAGAAGGTCGGGGATCTGCTCGAAATGGTGGGGCTCTCGGACGTGTCCAGGCGAAAGCTCAAGGGGTTCTCGGGCGGGATGAGGCGTCGGGTCGGCATAGCCCAGGCACTGTTGAACGACCCCCGCCTGCTCATCGTGGACGAGCCGACGGCCGGCCTCGACCCGGAGGAGCGCATCCGGTTCAGGA
>CAXTDD010000624.1:0-2470 GCA_964242955.1 uncultured Rubrobacteraceae bacterium
GTAAGAGACCCCGAGCGAGACGACGCTCCTGGCGCTCTTCTGTAGCTTCTTCGGGTTCGCCAGCAGCTCCACGGGGCGGTGCATAAACCCCATGTCCGCCGCCATCCCCGCCTCCTGCCACGCCCGGAGCCGCTCGCCGCCGACCTCCAGAGGCTCCGCGCCCGTCACCCCGACGAGGTCGAAGCCGGACCCGCGCGCCAGCTCTTCCAGAAGATGCCGGGCTTGCCGCGGGCTGAGAGGACTCTTTTCGTTCACGGCCATAGGATACTAACGCTCCGTCTCGAAGGAGCGCGGTCTTTCGGGCGTCATTCCCAGCCGACGCGCGGGGGAGAAGAAGGTCCACAGGAAACCGGAGGCTCCGATCAGCGCGCCGAGCGCAAGGGCGGTCCTCACGTTCGTGGCTTCCGCGAAGAGACCGCCGAGAAGCGAGCCTCCGGGCACGGCGGCGAGTATGAGGGCGACCGATCCCGCGTTGACCCGCCCCAGTATCTCGTCCGGAGTGAGCTGCTGCCGCAGGCTCACGGCGTGCACCACGTAGACCACGTAACAGAAACCAGATACGGTGAGACCGAAGACTAGCATCGGGACCGCCGGAGTCCCCAGAGACCCGGCCAGAGACAACGCGAGCCACCCCAGTCCCATGCCCGCCGCCGCCAGAATCAACGCCCGGCCCACCGCCAGAAACCGCGATACCCACCCGGAGAACAACGCACCGAGCACGCTGCCAGCGCCCTGTAGCGCAAGCAAGGTCCCTATGCCCGCCGGAGAGTAGCCCAGGTCCCTGCCGGCGAACAGCACGAACAACGCGGCAAAGACGCCGGAGAACAGGCTGAGGCTCGCCGAGGTTGCGAGCAGAGCCCGCAGTACGGGGTTTCCAAAGATCCACCGCAGTCCCTCTATTGCTTCTCCCGCCGATCGTTTGACGGCCCCCGCACGACCGTCGTTTGCTGGCCTCGCCCTAGCCGGTTCGACGGCGCGAAGGGAACGGACCAGCCACGCTGACACGACGAAGGTCAGAGAGTCCAGGAGGAGGACGAGCGGGACCGCGACGAGTTGTGCGAGACCGCCCGCCAGCGAAGGACCAGCGACCTGCGCGACCGCCTCGCTAGCCCTGAGCTTCCCGTTCGCCTCCACCAGTCGCCCGCGCCCGACGACGGAGGGCAGGTAGGACTGGCCGACAACGTAGGAGATCGTCGTGAGCCCACCGACCAGGAACTCCACGGCGTACAGTTGGAGCAGGCCGAGACGGCCGAGAGACCAGGCCAGCGGAACCGTGAGGACCACGACCGAGCAGAGGACATCAGCGACGATCAGGACGGGTCGCCGGCGCAGCCGGTCCACGATGAGGCCGCCCAGGAGACCGGCGAACAACGAAGCCGCGCCGCCCATCGCGCCGAGAAGGCCCATCTGGCGTGGCGTGGCTTCGAGTACGAAGCCGGCCGTCAGGGTCACGGCCAGAAAGGTCGCCTCGGTGCCGAACAACGACACGGACTCCGCGGACCAGAGCTTCAGAAAGTCGGCGTGCCGCCACAGGCCGGCACGGGGAGAACGCATGGCTGAGATCGCCTTTCCTACGGATTGTTGGAGCGAGCGTCGGAAGGCCGCGCATAACGGCCGACGTCGCTCAAGGCGTCGTGTGGACGATCCCGTTCAATCCCATAATCCGGGCATTATCGCGCGTCTGCCGAAGACGGTAAAGACTGCGATCTGATCCCTGCGATGAATCGCACTCGTCCTGGTGGAGTACGCGGTTCGAGTGGGTATATATACTTCCTGGAAGGGCAGAGGCGACTTTTCGAGGAGGTCCGCGGTGGCTATATCCACGGTAAACCCGGCGACGGGCGAGGAAACAAAGACCTTCGAGGCGCTGGGCGAGGAGGAGGTGGACCGGAAGCTGCAGGTCGCGGCGGAGACTTTCCGGGAGTACAGGAAGACCTCTTTCGCGGAGCGGTCCGGGTGGCTGACGCGGGCGGCGGGGATCCTGGAAGAAGAGGCCGAGGAGCTCGGCCGGATCATGACGCTTGAGATGGGCAAGACGCTCGCCTCCGCGATCGGCGAGGCCAACAAGTGCGCCCGGGGCTGCCGCTACTACGCCGAAAACGCCGAGGGGATGCTCGCCGACGAGCGGATAGAGCTCGAAGGCGCCAATACTTTCGTCCGCTACCAGCCCATCGGGCCTGTGCTCGCGGTGATGCCGTGGAACTTCCCGTTCTGGCAGGTCTTCAGGTTCGCGGCACCCGCGCTCATGGCGGGCAACGTGGGATTGCTCAAGCACGCCTCCAACGTGCCGCAGTGCGCGCTCGCCATCGAGGACATCATCCGCCGCGCCGGTTTCCCGGAGGGGGCGTTTCAGACGCTCCTGATCTCCTCTTCCCAGGCCCAGGCCGTCATCGACGCCCCGCGCGTGCGGGCGGCGACGCTCACCGGCAGCGCGCCGGCCGGCCGGCAGGTCGCGAGCGAGGCCGGGGAG
>CAXTDD010000625.1:0-2469 GCA_964242955.1 uncultured Rubrobacteraceae bacterium
TACGACCTGCGCCCGCCGCTGGAGGTCGAGGCGAAGGTGGGCGAGAGGTGGGGGAGGGTGAAACCTCTTTGAGATAAGGTAAACTAGAGAAGATTTCGCAACGATCCGGT
Organism: uncultured Rubrobacteraceae bacterium; assembly: GCA_964242955.1. Taxonomy (GTDB): domain Bacteria; phylum Actinomycetota; class Rubrobacteria; order Rubrobacterales; family Rubrobacteraceae; genus Rubrobacter_D. The sequence goes on from CAXTDD010000625.1 coordinate 111, forward strand.
AACGGTTCTTGTTATAATCCCTGTTCGGCAAACTAGGCAAAAAGGAAGCAACCGGTTAGATGACTGACACCACCGAAAAGACAACCCGCGAGTTGACGATGAAGGACTTCTTCCGGGAAGAGAACGGAGAGGTCGTTCCCGTCGACGAGAGCGTCCTCATAGACTTCAAGGACGGCGACATAGTCGAGGGCGAGGTTGTCCGCATCGACCGGGACGAGGTCCTCGTCGATATCGGGTACAAGTCCGAGGGGCTCGTGCCGTCCAACGAGCTGACCATCCGCAAGGGCGCCGACCCCCACGACGTGGTGGACCTCGGCCAGCGCCTCGAAGCGCTCGTCCTCCAGAAAGAGGACGCCGACGGCAGGCTCATCCTCTCGGCCAAGCGCGCCGCCTTCGAGCGGGCGTGGAACCGTATAGAGGAGTCCTACAACGAGCAGCGCACCGTCGAGGGCCCGGTCATCGAGGTCGTCAAGGGCGGCCTTATATTGGACATCGGCCTCCGCGGTTTCCTGCCGGCGAGCCTGGTGGACATCCGGCGCGTCAGGAACCTGGAGTCTTTCCTCGGGCAGAAGCTCGAGTGCAAGGTCATCGAGCTCAACCGCAGCCGCAACAACGTCGTGCTCTCGCGGCGGGCCGTGCTCGAGGAGGAGCGCAAGGAGGAGCGGGAGAAGATCCTCACCTCTCTCGAAGAGGGCCAGATCATCAAGGGCACCGTCTCCAACCTCGTGGACTTCGGCGCGTTTGTCGACCTCGAAGGCATCGACGGCCTGATCCACATCTCCGAGCTCTCCTGGCAGCACGTGGACCATCCCTCCGAGGTGGTCGAGGTGGGCGAAGAGGTCGAGGTCAAGGTTCTGGAAGTGGATCGTGACCGCGAGAGGATCTCGCTCGGCCTCAAGCAGACCCGCAAGGACCCGTGGCAGGAGATCGTCGAGCAGGTCAACGTTGGCGAGCAGATCCAGGGCCGCGTCACCAAGCTGGTCTCCTTCGGCGCGTTCGTCGAGGTGGCCGAGGGCGTGGAGGGTTTGATCCATATCTCCGAGCTGGCCGAGCACCACGTCGAGACGCCGGACGAAATCGTGCGCTCCGGCGATGAGGTGGACGCCCGCATCATCGACGTGGACGCCAAGCGCCGCCGCCTCTCGCTCTCCCTGCGTCCCAAGCGCGAGGAGCGGGAAGAGCGGGCCGACCGTCCGCCGCGCCAACGCGAAGACCGGCCCGCGCGCCGCGACGACCGTGGCGACCGCGGTGGCGGCGACCGGGGCAGGGGCGCCTCCGAGGGTAGCGGTCTCCGCACCGGCGCCTTCGACTCCCTCTCCGACCTGGACCTCGAGGAGCGATAGCCCGGCATTCGGAACAGGGACGCTCCATGAAAAAGGGGCCGGTGACCATCGCGGTCACCGGCCCCTTTGCGTCCGGCAAGAGCACCTTCGTCCGGATGCTCGGCGAGCTCGGCGCCGAAACCACCTCCGCCGACGAGACCGTCCACCACCTGCTCCGCTCCGACAAAACGGCGATCTCCCGGGTAGTAGAACGTTTCGGAGAAGGCGTGCGTGGCGGGGAGGGCGTCGATCGCAAAGCTCTGGGTCGCAAGGTCTTCGGGGACGCGCAAGCCCTCGCGGATCTGGAGGGCATATTGCACCCTTTAGTGCGCGAGGAGACGGATCGTCGTGTCGATGCCTCATCGGCCGACATCTTCGTGGCGGAGATACCGTTGCTGTTCGAGACCGGGCGGGAACGGGACTTCGACCTCACCGTCGCCGTGAACGTCCCGGAGGAGCGGCGCAGGGCCTGGGCGGCGGAGCGGGGCGTGGACGAAGAAGCCTTGAGGGGGATAGAGGCGCGGCAGCTTCCGGCGGAGGAGAAAACCCGGCGGGCCGACCTCGTGGTACAAAACGACGGAGGCTTGGATAGACTCAGGGAGCAGGCTGAGAAGATCGCGGCGGAGGCACGATAGGGGAGAGATCCTGACGCTAACTTCGGATAAAAGGCGGAGGTACGGGAAGTCGCGGACCCGCCGCCGGCGCGGGCTGGTGGCGTTGCTGGTACTTCTGCTGGCGCTGGTACTCGGGTTGATCGCTTTGCCTTTCGTCCTCGGGGCGCCGGAGGCCGTGCGGCAGGCCGTGTACCCGCTCAAGTACGAGGAGACCATCCGGGAGGAAAGCCGCGAGAACGGGCTGGAGCCGACGTTCGTGGCCGGGGTCATCTACGCGGAGAGCCGCTTCAGGCCCGAGGCCGAGTCCCACCAGCAAGCCTACGGTCTCATGCAGATGCTCCCCGGTACAGCCGAGTTCGTCCAGCAGCGCAGCGGGATAAGAGGAGACTTCAGAGACCCGAGGACAAACATCAGGCTGGGCCC
>CAXTDD010000626.1:0-2468 GCA_964242955.1 uncultured Rubrobacteraceae bacterium
TGGCGAGCTGCTTGAGAAAGGCGTGGGTGTCCAGACGGGTGGCGAAGCGGCGGGCCTCGTGCTGGGCGTTGCGGGCCTCGCGGGTGCCGGGGCGGCGGCCCGAGATCTCCGCGACCTCCAGAAAGAACATCTCGCGGGAGAACTCGATGGCGCTCTGGCGCTCGCGGCGGCGGGAGGAGATCTCCGTCCTGATGCCGCGCGAGCGGTACTCCTCGCGCCTCATGAGGTAGACCTGCTCCTGGTAGAAATCTTTCTCCTGCAGCGAGCCGGCCGAGTCCCTCAGCCGATAGGCCTCTTCGAGCGTCTCCGGTATCTTGCGCTCTTCCATAAAAGTATGTTTACCCTAAACTCCCGATCTCACGCGCCGAAACCCCTATCCAGGCCCTGAATAATAACACGGTCGCATCCCGCGACGACACACCTAGAGCCCCTCCTCGAGCCCCCGCCTCTCGGCGTCCTCCGACCGCCAGAGGCCGTAGAAGATGGCGCCCCCGCGCACCCGCGCCTCCAGATGACCCTTGGCGGCGAGATCATCGAGCATCCGGTCGGCCTCATCCACGGACAGCGAGGTCTCCATCGCCGCCCGCGCAGGCGTGATCTCTTCGTGCTCGCGCAAAACGTTTAGCAACTCGCGCTCTTTGCCACTCCCGCCGCTTATCTCCTTTTGCTCCTCCTCCTCTGAGAGGCCGGCTATGCCCCGCAGCAGGAGCCCGAAGGCCGGGAAGATCGCCCACCCAAAGAAGAAGATGAACCACCAGAAGTTGGTGAAGATGAACAGGACCGCGGCGGAGGCGACCACCACGGGTATCAGGACGGCCAGCGAGGTCGTGACCTGCGCCTTCGGGCTCATGGTCTCGATGTCCAACCCGAGACCGCCCCAGAACTCGTCCGCGTCCGAGCTCTTGCGGGCTTGCCGCTCCCCGCGTTTCTCCAGGTCCCCGGCGCGCTCGTCTTCCCGGGCCTGCCGGCTTCTCTCCAGATCGCGATCCGGTCTCTGCTCCACGGGTAACCTCCGGCCCCAATATAACAGCAGGTCCTACGCCGGACTACGCCCACCGGGATGGCGGGCAGATGCTAACCTGCCGCAAGGACAGACGGAGGATTTCGGATGCACACACAGAGACGTATAGAAGAAGCGAGGGACGTTCTGCTGGAGGAACTCGTCGAGTTCCTCAGGATGCCCTCGATCTCGGCCCGCCAGGAAGACGGCGGTGGTTTTCGGGCGTGCGCGGAATGGGTGGCGGACAAACTGCGTGGGGCCGGCGCCGAAGCCCGCATCATGGAGACCGAAGGCCACCCGGTCGTCTACGCCGAGGTGGGAGAAGGGGACCGCACGCTCCTCTCCTACGGCCACTACGACGTGCAGCCGCCCGAACCGCTGGACCTCTGGGAGAGCGAGCCTTTCGAGCCGACGGTCCGGAGTGGCTCCCTCTACGCCCGCGGCGTCGCCGACGACAAGGGCGACGTCCTGGCCCGCATCCAGGCGCTCCGCCTGTACACGGAAGAACACGGCCCGCTCCCGTTCAAGCTCAAGTTCCTCGTCGAGGGCGAGGAAGAGGTCGGCAGCCCGAACCTGGCCGCTTTCGTCCGCCGCAACGTGGACCTCCTCTCTGCCGACGCCTGCCTGTGGGAGGGCGCGATGAAGGACGAGGCCGGGCGGCCCAGCATCGAGTGCGGCACGAAGGGGATGGCCTACGTCGAGCTTCGCGCCCGTGGCGCCTCCCACGACCTGCACAGCATGTACGGCGGCATCGCCCCGAACCCGGTGTGGCGGCTCGTGCAGGCCCTGAAGACCATCAAGGACGAGGACGGTGAGATCACGCTCGATGGGTTCGAGGAACTTATAGAACCGCCCTCAGACGAAGAGCTTCGGGCTATAGAGGAGATCCCATTCGACGACGCGGCCATCAGAAAACTCTGGGGCGTCGAAGCCCTGGACCGTAATCTCACGGGCAAGGCAGCCCTGAAGGAGATGCTCCTGCGCCCGACGGCGAACATCGCCGGCATCCAGTCCGGCTACACGGGCCCTGGCTCCAAGACCATCGTCCCGTCAGAGGCTTTCGTGAAGATGGACTTCCGCCTCGTGGTGGGCCAGAGCCCGGGCCCCGTGCTCGAGCTGCTGCGCGCCCACCTGGACCGGCGCGGCTTCGGGGACGTCGAGGTGGTCGACCTGCACGGGGTCGAGGCCGCCAAGACACCCGTCGATTCGCCCGTCGTGCGGACGGCCGTGGGCGCGTGGGAGGACCTCGGGCGCGACGACGCGGTCGTCTTCCCGACCATCGGGGGGAGCGGGCCGACCTCGCTCTTCGCCACGGAGCTCGGCATACCGACCATCATGACCGGCAACGTGGCGAACGCCGCAAGCCGCATCCACTCCCCCAACGAGTCCGTCCGCCTCGGCGACTACTTCGAAGCCGTCGCCTACTTCGCCCGCTTCTTCGAACGCTTCGGCCGCGAAGGAGCCCCGG
>CAXTDD010000627.1:0-847 GCA_964242955.1 uncultured Rubrobacteraceae bacterium
CCGGGAGCTCGCGGAGCCTCTCGGCCTCCTCCGAGGCGCCCGCGAGGGCGGCGATCTCTTGGCGGCACGCCTCCTGCTCGGCGTCGAGCCCGGCGAGCTTGGCCCGCAGATCCTCGCGCGTGATGGTCCCGTCGGCGGCGAGGTCTATCAGGGCGGAGCGCCTGCGCCCGGCGTCGGCGAGGCGGCGCTCCCAGCCGGAGAGCTCCCTACCGACCCGAGAGAGGCGCCGCTCCTCGGTGCGGACGTACTCCTCGGCTCGGCGCCGGACCTCGGCGGGCTCGGCTAGGAATCCGAGCACGAGAGCGCGGACCTTGGCCTCCGTCTCTTCGGCGCGGTGGTACCTGACGTGCTCGCAGCGGCCGTGATTCGACCGGCGGAGGCCGCAAACGTAGTAGAAGCCGTGCCCGGCCTTGCGCTTGGCGGCGTGGCTCGCCATCCTCCGGCCGCACGGGCAGAACAGGACGCCGCCGGAAAGCTCCCAGAAGCGCCGGCCCGCGTTCGGGCGCGCTCTGTGGTTCTGGACGCGGCGCCTGGCCTCCTCGACGTGTTCCTTAGGTACGCCCGCGTCGGGTATCGGGACAGCGATGTGCTCCTCGCGCGGGTTGTCCTCGAACCTGCGCGTCCTGCCGCCGTCCCTGTAGCGGACCTCGACGCGCTCGCGGTTGAACCACCAGACGCCCGCCGGGGCCGGGGCAAGTTCGGCCACGGCCCGGTCGAGGTTCCCGGCCTCGACGAGCGCCGCGAGCTCTGCGGCGGGGTGGGGAAGGTACACATCCGACAGGATCATCTGCCGGAGCACGAGGCGGCTCCAGGTGCGCCCCTCCCCCGAGCCCTTCGCCCCCCAGGC
>CAXTDD010000627.1:857-2468 GCA_964242955.1 uncultured Rubrobacteraceae bacterium
CTCCGAGGGCCGAGGCTATTCCGTTCAGCCCCGTGCCCCCGGCGGCCATGCGGAAGATCTTGCGCACGACGGCCGCCTCGGACTCCTCGACCTCGAAGTTCTTGCGGCCAGGGGTGAAGCGGAACCCGTAGGGTGCCACCCCCGCCACCACCTCGCCCTGCTTGGCCCGCTCGATGCGCCCGGCGCGGGTGCGCTCCCGGATGACCTCGCGCTCCTCCTCGGCGTACTCGTCCTTGATGGCGTCCACGAAGCGGTTGCCCGAGTCGTCCAGGGACCGGAGTTCGACGCCAAGGTCCCGCAGGTCCTCTTCGAGCTGCAGCCGGTACAGGCGCCGTCGGAAGAGGCGGTCGCGCTTGGTGGACCATACCTCCCGGATGGCGCCCGCCTCGGCAAGCTCCATCACGCGGGCGATGCCGCGCCGGTACGGGTTCGCCCCGGAGTCGCCCTCCTCCACAATCCGCTCGACGACCTGGTGGCCCTCGCGCTCGGAGTTCCCGTCCAGGCGCCGCCGCTGGTCGCGCGTCGAGTAGCCTTTCTTCTGCTCCTCCGTCGAGACCCGTATCAGGTGGGCAACGGGGAGCGACTCCCCGCCGTTTCTCGTCCCGTTTCCCGTGCTGCCCATGCCGCCAGTATATCCAGGGGCCACGCTGTCCCGCACCTCCTCTTTCGGGCGGGGGCCAAGCGTAACCCCGGCCCCACGTGGTCGTCTACTACTTGGTCTTAGCGGCGTTCTCCTGGCGCTTGCGCTCCTCTTCGGCAACCCGCCTCTCCGTCTGCGCGATAAGGTCGCGCTCGACGGCGTACTCCTGGAGTTCGTCCGAAAGCTGCTCCAGGGTGCCCTCGCGGACGGCCCTGACTACCATCCCTTTGGCTCGTTGGTCGTGGCCGGGCCGCCACTTGCCGCCCGACGTGCGCAAACCGCACCCGCAGGCGCAGTCTCGGCTCCTGTCCGATTTGTTGACGGCTTTGGGGGCCGGGCCGACGGGCCCGCTGGGACCGGCGTTGCGGCCGAGGTCCTTCGCCTCCTGCAACCCGAGCTCGCCAGCGAGCACGGCCGCATGGGACTCCTGGCTGATGGCCTTCCGGCGCAGCGCCATGTCCGCCGCGGTTTTCGTGTTGCCGTTAACCTTCTTTTCCATCATCATTAGCCCTCCTGGCTCCAGTGTGCTTGCACTTCCATGACTGCTCCCGCGGCGTCCTTCGCGCCGCGCCGGTGCAACTCCTCCGTGAGCTCGGTCAGTAGATCCGTGACGATGGCCTCCTTCACTGCGGGTGCGAGCTCCATGACCTCGCGCACGGTCTCGGTGAGATATGCGTCGGCCCGGTCGTCGCCCACGCTGTCGGCGATGTAAGAGACGAGCTGGTAACTAAACGTTCCGGCGTCCGGCAGCTCGGCCACGACTACACCCCCAGCCTCTCGGCCAGCCGGTCCAGCGCGTCCACGTCGGCCAGCCCGCGCAGGGAGTCGTCCCGGCGCTCCGGGGCAACGTCGCGTGGGGTAGGAATACCCCGGGGGCGGCCGTGGCGGCGTGCATCACGGGAGGACCGTCCCGCGCCCGCCGCGCAGCGACGGTGCCTGCCCCGACGGTGCTTCCTGGCCCACGCCAGCAG
>CAXTDD010000628.1:0-2467 GCA_964242955.1 uncultured Rubrobacteraceae bacterium
CGCCGATGGCGATCACCTCCGGGTTGAACATGTTGACGAACCCCGCGAGACCGATGCCGAGCCACCGCCCGGTCTCTCTCAGGACCCGGATCGAGGCCTCGTCCCCGTCCTCCGCGAGCCTCGTCACGTCCTCCCCGAGTACCTGCCGCTCGACAGCCAGCCGGCCCAGAGCCGAGCCCGGTTGGTCGTTGGCGACCTCCCGCGCCCTGCGGGTGATGGCGGTCCCTGAGGCCAGGGCTTCGAGGCACCCGTGGTTGCCGCAGCCGCAGACCGGGCCATCGGGGTCGAGGGTGACGTGCCCGAGCTCGCCGCCGGCGCCCTGGGCGCCCCTGAGCAGGACGCCGTGGGTGATGACCCCGCCGCCGACCCCGGTGCCTAAAGTCACGAAGATCTGGTGGTCCACGTCCCTGCCGGCCCCGTAGCGGAACTCGCCCCAGGCCGCCGCGTTGGCGTCGTTCTCCACCGTGACGCGCATCCCGGTTCTGCCGCCGATCTCCTCGTCCAGGCGGATGTTCTCTATCTCGTGCAGGTTGGGGGAAAAGATCACCGTGTTCACCGAGGCCATGATGAGGCCCGGGACCGCCAGGCACACGCCGCCCACCTCGAAGCCGTCCTTCACCTCCGTGATCGCCCCGGAGATCGTCCCGATCAGGCGGTTCGGCGGGACGGCCTGGGTCGGGTAGCGGACCTCGTTGAGGACCTCGCCCTCAGGAGTGACCACCGCGGCGGCGATCTTGGTCCCCCCCACGTCAACCCCTATGGCGTTCATCTCTCTCCTCCCCATCCCGGGGACCCCTCGGCCCCCGGGCTACCTTCCCGCGTTTTCGTAGTCCGGCTTGCCCGGCACCGTCCCCCGGGAAACCTCCCCGCCTAGCTGACGCGGCTGGAACTGACCCTCGTGCCGCGGAAGCTGGCCTCAATCTCCTCCAGCGAGCGGCCCTTCGTCTCGGGCACCCGGAAGTAGATAAAGACCCACGCCAGGATACCGATAACCGCGAATATCCAGAACAAGGTCGCGCCGCCGAGCGCCGCCAGCAAGACCGGGAACATCAGGGCCACGAGGAAGTTCGAGCCCCAGTTGGCGATGGAGGCCACGCTCATGGCGGTGCCCCTGATCCTGAGCGGGTAGATCTCCGAGATCATCAACCAGAACACGGGCCCGAGGCTGATCGCGAACGAGGCTATGTAAACCGCCAGGCACAAGGTAGCGAGCACGCCCGACAAGACGGTCGAATCGTCTCCGGTGGCGCCGGACGCGAAGACCGTGCCAAGAAGCCCGAGGCTTATGGTCATGCCGATGAGCCCGATGAGGAGCAACGGCCTGCGCCCCAGCCGGTCGATGAGGAAGAGAGAGAGAATCGTGAACCCCACGTTCACCACCCCGACGCCGAGGGCGGTTGCCGCTATGGCCCCACCTTCGGAGAAGCCGACGCCCTGCAGGATCGTGGGCGCGTAGTAGATCACGGTGTTGATCCCGGTTATCTGCTGGAAGATGGCGAGCCCGATGCCGATGATAAGTGCCGGCCTGACGAAGGGCGCCAGAAGCTCTGAGTAGGAGACCCGCTCGTTCTGGTTTCCCTCGCTCTTTATCTGCTGCATCTCCTGCAGTTCTTGGTCAACCTCCTCGGGGCTCCGGGAGCGTCCGAGCACCTGGCGGGCCTTGTCCCGCTGGCCGTGCTCGAAGAGCCAGCGCGGGCTCTCCGGCAACGTGAACATGCCGATGCCGAGGACGAGGGCCGGCACGATCGCGACGCCGAACATGTAGCGCCAGCCTTCGATGGGCGTGAAGAGGACGCCCACGATGTAGGAGAGCAGGATGCCGATGGTGATCATGAGCTGGTTGAGCGAGACGAGCGCCCCCCGCCTCTCCGCCGGGGCTATCTCGGCGATGTAGAGCGGCACGATCATCGACGCGAGCCCGACGCCCAAACCAAGCAAGAAGCGTCCGAGGATTATGAACGCCACGCCCGGCGCGAACGCCACGGCCAACGCACCCAACCCGAAGATGATGGCGGCCAGGAGCGTGGTGGGCCTGCGCCCGATCCGGTCGGAGAGCGGCCCGCCCGAGAGCGCGCCGACCATAGCGCCGACGAGCAGGAAGCTGACGATAATGCCCTCCAAAAAGGACGTCAGCTCGAAGTCCTGCCGGATGAACAGCAGGGCGCCGGAGATCACGCCCGTGTCGTACCCGAAGAGCAGGCCCCCCGTGGCCGTGATCGCAGCCGCCCTGTTTATGAACTTTCGCCTCTCGGCGCTCCCCGCGCTAGCGCTTCCCGCAGCCATGCCACTTCCTTTCTCCTCGGGCCCCGGGCGAAGCGCATCCGCCCACGGACCTCAACGACCAGCCGCACCTACGTGATGTCCACCTTCTGCTGACGAAGCCTCCTTGCCCGCCGAAAGGCGCGTTCCCCCTTGCTATTTGTATTTCCCCTGATCAGGAGTATCCCCGCCCCGCACGCCCCAAGCA
>CAXTDD010000629.1:0-2460 GCA_964242955.1 uncultured Rubrobacteraceae bacterium
TGGGGCCTGCGCGTCTGCCCCGACCTCGACACCGTGATGTACACGCTCGCCGGCGTCGCCAACCCGGAGACCGGCTGGGGCATCGCCGGCGAATCTTTCGATTTTCTGGAGATGCTCGGCCGGTACGGGGAGGACGCCTGGTTCAAGCTGGGGGACAGGGACCTCGCCACCCACGTCCTCAGGACGGCAAAGCTCCGGGCCGGGGAGACGCTGACGGGGATCACGGCCGACCTCTCCGCCTCCCTCGGTATCCGAAGCGGCATCCTCCCGATGTGCGACGGGAGGGTCTCCACGCAACTCAAGACCCCGGCCGGTATGCTGGAGTTCCAGGAGTACTTCGTGCGCCGGCGCCAGAGGGACGAGGTCCTGGGGGTCGAACTGCGGGGCATCGAAGACGCCGGGCCGACGGACGCGGCGCTGGACGCCATCTCCGGGGCGGACGCGGTCGTGTTCTGCCCTTCCAACCCGGTGGTGAGCCTCGGCCCGATCCTGGCGGTTCCCGGCATGCGCCCGGCGCTGGCCGCGTCGCCCGCCCCCAAAGTGGCCGTCAGCCCCATCGTCGGCGGCAAGGCCCTGAAAGGACCGGCCGACAAGATGCTCGCCTCCCTGGGACACGACGTCTCCTCCGCGGGCGTCGCCGGGTTGTACGAGGGCCTCCTCGACGGGATGGCGGTGGACCGGGCCGACGCGGGACAGAGGGCGGCCATCGAAGCTCTGGGTATGCGCGTCCTCGTCACGGACGCGGTGATGCGCGACGCGCCCGACCGCGGCCGTCTGGCGCGGGAAATCCTGGACTTTGCCGCCGGGATCCCCGCTTGACGCGCGTCGTCGCCGTCGTGCCCGTCAAGGATTTGCAGGGCACCAAGAGCCGCCTCGCGCCGGTGCTCGACCCCGCGGCCAGGGCCGGCCTCACCCTGTACATGATGGGCCGCGTCGTCTCGCGGCTGCTGGAGGCCGGCGTCGAGGAGGTCTGCGTCGTCAGCCCCGACCCCATCGTCCTGGATCAGGCCAAAGGACGTGGCGCCGTCCCGCTGATCCAGAAGAGCCGGGGCCTCAACCCCGCGCTGGGGGAGGGACGTTCGTGGGCCGTGGAGCGGGGCGCTTCGGCCCTGCTCGTCCTCCCGGCGGACCTGCCCTTGATCGAGGCAGACGACGTCAGGGCCGTGCTCTCCGAGGCTGCGGGTGGGCCGGCGGTAGTCATCGCGCCCGACGGCGCCCGTTCCGGCACCAACGCCCTCCTGCTCCATCCGCCCGATGCCCTGCCCTTTCTCTTCGGTCCCGGGAGCTTCGAGGCGCACCTACGGGCCGCCCGCGACGGTGGATTCGCCGTCCGGGTTTGCGAGAACGAGCACCTCGCCTTCGACCTGGACACCGCGGGGGACCTGGCGAAATACAAGGAGGAGGCCCGGCGCCCGTGAGGGGGATCGAGCTTATACCCGTCGGAGGCTTCCCCGAGGTCAGGCCCGGCGACGACCTCACCGCGATGATCCTGGAGGCCGTCGGGGACTCCTTGCGCTTCGGGGACGTGCTGGTGGTGACGCACAAGGTGATGAGCAAGGCGGAGGGGCGTCTGGTGGACCTGCGGACGGTGGAGCCTTCCGCGCTGGCGAAAGGGTACGCGGTCAGGTGGGGCAAGGACCCGCGCCAGATCGAGGTCGTCTTCCGCGAGAGCCGCCGCGTCGTGCGCATGGACCGCGGCGTGGTCATCTCCGAGACCCACCACGGCTTCGTCTGCGCCAACGCCGGCGTCGACGCCTCCAACGTCCCCGGCGAAGACACGGTCTGCCTCCTCCCCGTAGACCCGGACGCGAGCGCCGCAAGGCTCCGCGATGCCGTCCAGGAGCGTCTCGGCGTGGAGATCGCCGTCGTCGTCTCGGACTCCTTCGGGCGGGCGTGGCGCTTCGGCATCACCGACGTCGCCATCGGGGTCTCAGGCATGGACCCGCTGGCCGACTACCGGGGCCGGAATGACCCGCACGGCTACCCGATGGAGGCGAGCGTGCTGGCCGTCGCCGACGAGATCGCCGCCGCCGCCGAGCTCGTGATGGGCAAGACCGACGGCGTCCCCCTGGCCATCGTCCGCGGCTACGACTACGGAAAAGACGCCGGCACGGGTCAAGACTTGCTCATGCCGCCGGAGAGGGATATGTTCAGGTAGAGCCGTTAGCTATTGGCTTTTAGCTGTTAGCTTTGGTTATCAGCGGCTGGCTTTTTGTCGGCGTGTTCGCCGGTGCCGTCTCGCTTGCCATCGTGGAGCATGAGGCGTATTGGTCCTCGCCGCCGGTGGACGGTGAGGTAGGCGAACTCGCCGGAGGCGCTGCGGGTTGCCCTGAGGCACCCTTTGGGCACGTAGACGAACCTACCGGGCTCCAGAACGTACTTCTCGCCGTCCACCACGATCTCGCCGGAACCCGAGACGCCCACGAAGACGACGTCCACCTCGTCGTTGGCGTGGACCCC
>CAXTDD010000630.1:0-2459 GCA_964242955.1 uncultured Rubrobacteraceae bacterium
CCGGCGACGCCTTGCTCGTGAGCTTCACGACGTGCCCCACCCCCGCCCGGGCGGCGGCGTCGAAGACGTTGAGCTCCTGCGCCGGCTCCACGCCGGGGCTGACGAGCACCACGGCCGAGACGCCCCGCATCGCCGCTTTGATGGTCGCCGCCACCTCCAGATCACCCTCGGCGACCTCTACCCCTGCCTGCGCCAGGGCAGGGCGGTTGCCTTCTCCGGGTCGCGGACCAGGACCCGCACGGGCTCTTCTCGCTCGGAAAGCAGCCGTGCCGCCTCCGAACCCACCTTGCCGGCGGTGGTGACGAGGATCATGGTGATGTCTCCTTCTGTCTGGGTGACGGCCGTCTGGGGCTCGTTGGGACGTGACTCCGGTCCCGACCCGCGGGTCTGTCAAGACCCGCCGGGCCGGTCGACGCTTCTGGCGATTAGGCGAGGCCGATCTGCTGCGCTTGCAGGGCGGAGTCCCAGAAGGCGGCGATTTCGATGACCCGGTCGCCGTCCCACTTGACGGTCTGGCTGAACTCGACGTCGAACGCCTTTCCTGTCGGGGGGACCACACTGCCGTCGGGCAGGATCATCTCCCCGGTGAAGGTTCCCGTGACGCGGGTGATCACGGTGATCCAGTCACCGCCTCCAAACTGGACCGGGTACGGGTCGTTGTCGACGTGAACGTCGGGGAAGATGCGGAAGAACTGCTCCATCGCCGCGGCGTGCGCCGCCCGTCCGTAGAGCGGCTGTGCGTTCCCCGTGACGTGCGCGATCATGTCCGGGTGGTGCGTCGCGTCCATCGCCGCGAAGTCACGGGAGTTGAAGGCGTCGTGACCCTTCTGCATCAGCTCGAGGAGGTGCGAGGTCCGGTCGGTGGTGTGGCTCGTGGTAGGCATAAGGACTCCTACTCTTGGGTCGGTGTCGCGTCAGTTCGCGGCCGGGGCGGCCGTGGCGCTGCGCGCGCTGCTCGTCGTAGCTTTCGCGTAGCAGCGCGAGACCGTCGGCCGCGTCGGCGTCGCTCGCGATCGGCTTGCTGACCCAGCCGGAGAACCACTTTTTGGCGCGGCCTTCCTTCAAAATCCGAGCGCGGCGTTCGTCGCCCACGGGCATGTCGAGCGTCGCGCGGTCTAAGTGCACGTGAGCAAGTTCCTTGTCACGCAGGACGATCGCGGTCGCCCCCCGCGCAGTGACCCGGGTGGTGACCTCAGGCCAGGTGTCGGCCGTCTCGAGAACCGAAGCCGCCGGACGCTGGGACGTGGCGCGCGAGTTGTTCATGTCAGGCTCCTTTATTATTCATTTGCTTGAATGATATTCTAATGCCTCCCGAGGCAGGATGTCAAGGCGCCGTGGGAACGTCCTGCGACCGGTTGCGTCGGCCGCCTGTCGGTCGCAAACCTCGCCTTCGGGTCCGGGATGCATGCGGGACACGGCCTGGCAGCGGAAGCCCTGTTATGGCAACCTTTCCCTCGCCCGCGCCTCGGCAGGGCCGACTAGTACTGCTACCGGGATCCTTGCGTCCGCAAGCGGTGCCGGGCATGTGTGTCCGTGTTCTGGCTCCTTCCTCGTCCGTCGTGTCCGTCGCACGGGTTGCCTAACCGGGCCGACCGGCTCCCTCAGGCGTCCGCCCTGCCTCTCCGAGGCCCGGATTGCTCATATCGCAAGCTACCAACGCAGCGTGGCAGGGGTGTAACGAGGAGCTTGCCGGAAGGCGACGCGGTGCTCGGACCGAAGAGCGAAAAGAGGGAAGCGGGCACTCGCAAAGCGCCTCGCACAAGTGCAGGTGCGCAGACCGAGGTACGCGGGGCTGGAGAAGAAGGCCGATCCCCTCCCGTGCCGCGGCCTTCTTCTCCGGACCCTCGGCGACCGGTTGACGAGCAGCCCCGGCCGATGCCCCGCGCTGACTGACGAGGTGCATCCTCATCGGTCTGGGCCTCCGCCTCGCTTTGCCCGAACCCCGGTAGCGCTGCCGTCGGCTACGGCACGGGAGGAGGCAAAGCAAGAAGAGCCGCATCCTACCGCGGTTGCGGAGGGTATTGGGGGTCTTCCGCGCAGGGGAAGCCTGAAAGGCCGGCGGTCCTCAGCGACTTGCCCTCGCCCAAGTGGGAGTCTGGCGTGAACAGCCGCCGCTGCGGCTATCGTAGCCCGCACGAGTTCCCAAAGAGCCTCGGGCGTATAAATGGGGGCGGTCTCAACCGGTCAACGCGCCATCCGGCCCTGTTGTCGAGCGCAGCGAGGAGTCAGCGGGCCGCGCGCCGGAGTTCGCGGTAGACGGTTGTCCGGGAGACGCGGAACAGCTTGGCCTGGGTGTGCTGACCAGCTGCCGCGCTGCGATGACGTCGCTGCCTACGGTGTGATCGTCGGGTGGCTCAGTCGCGCGCGTCGGCGTTCTCGACGCCGGACCGGATCGCATCGACCTGCATGCGCACGAGTTGCTCCCAGCCGACCCCCCACTTCTCTTCCGCCAGGTGACC
>CAXTDD010000631.1:0-2459 GCA_964242955.1 uncultured Rubrobacteraceae bacterium
GTCAGGCGGTCTCCCTCTGGAAGGCGCTCCAGACCCAGCAGTGGCGCCGCGACTCGGACGAGGAGACGGAGGGCAAGGGTCTGCGCTTCAGCTTCCCCGCCGTGGACCACCTGAAAAAGCGCATCGACGAGCACAACGGGGCCTGGCAGGACTTCTTCGCCGGCTGCGGCATCACACCGCTCAAGGTCGTGTACGAGGACCTCGTCGACGACTACGAGAATACCGTGTTCCGCCTGCTCGACGGCATCGGGATAGAGCGGCCCGATGGTTTCGCCGTCGAGGCGCCGGGGATGAAGCGGCAGGCCGACGAGCTCTCGGAGGAGTGGGTGACCCTGTATAGTGGGCGCAAGTACGCCCCGTCGACCGAAAAGAGGTAGAGCTTGCCCGTACTCCCGAATATCCTCTACATCCACTCGCACGACACCGGAAGACACGTCAGGCCCTACGGCCACTCCGTCAGGACGCCCAACATCCAGCGGCTGGCCGAGGAGGGTGTGCTCTTCCGCCAGGCCTTCTGCGCCGCCCCGACGTGCTCGGGGAGCAGGGCTTGTCTGCTGACCGGCCAGTACGCCCACTCCAACGGCATGGTCGGGCTCGCCCACCGCGGGTTCGAGCTCAACGATTACAGGCAGCACATCGTCCACACGCTGCACGAGAACGGGTATTGGTCGGCCCTGATCGGGGAGCAGCACATAAGCAAGAAACCCGACATCATAGGCTACGACGAGGTCTTCAAGATACCGTCAACCCGCACCGACGACGTCGTCCCCGTGACCCTCGACCTGCTGGAGCGCACGGGCGACCGCCCCTTCTTCTTCTCCATCGGCTTCTTCGAGACCCACCGCGATTTCTTCCGCCCCTCCTCGCCGAAGAAGGCGAACTACGTAATACCGCCTCCCAACCTGCCCGACACCCCGGAGACCCGGCTGGACATGGCCGCCTTTCAGGAGAGCGCCCGTTCCCTCGACCGCGGCGTCGGCGCCGTGCTCGACGCCCTGGACGCCGAGGGGCTCGCCGAGAACACCCTCGTCATCTGCACCACCGACCACGGCCTCGCGTTCCCCGGAGCAAAGGCGACCCTCCACGATCGGGGGCTCGGGGTCATGCTCATCATGCGCGGGCCTGGAGGGTTCGCGGGCGGCAAGGCCGTCGACGCGCTCGTCTCCCACATAGACATCTTTCCGACCGTGTGCGACCTGATCGGGACGGAGCGTCCCCCGTATCTTCAGGGTGAATCGCTGCTCCCACTCGTCAACGGCGAGAAGGATGAGGTGCGGGAGGCGATCTTCGCCGAGAAGACCTACCACGTCGCCTACGAGCCGGAGCGCTGCGTCAGGACCCACCGCTACAAGTACATCCGGCGCTTCGACGACGAGCACCCGACCCCCGTCCTCGCCAACATCGACGACGGGCCGAGCAAGGACCTCATCCTCTCCAACGGCCTCGCCGACCGCCCCATCGCCGAGGAGCGGCTCTTCGACCTGCTCTACGACCCCAACGAGGCGCACGACCTGGCCGGCGACCCCGCCCACGCCGACGTCCTCGAAGAGATGCGCGGCCGGCTCAAGACGTGGATGGTCGAGACGGACGATCCGTTACTCGAGGGGCCCGTGCCGGCGCCGATCGGGGCTGAGATCAACACCAGGGACCAGCTCTCCGCAGACGATCCCACCACCACGGTGACGTAGGGCGGGGACCTGCCAGGGACGCCCGCGCGGCACCGGAGAACACGACCCCACGCGTGTAGACTGGGGTTGACAATGAGGTTGATCCAAGGAGAGGAGCGAGGATGCAGAGGAACGGAGCGGAGGAGCAGCGAGGGTTCACGCTATGGTTTACGGGCCTATCCGGAGCCGGGAAGACGACGATCGCCGAGATCGTGGAGCGGGATCTGCGCGAGCGGGATCTGCGGGTGGAGGTCCTCGACGGGGACATCGTGAGGACCAACCTCTCAAAGGGGCTCACGTTCTCGCGGGAGGACAGGAACATAAACGTCTTGAGGATCGGGTTCGTGGCGAACCTGCTGACGCGGGCCGGGGTCGGCGTGATCGTCTCGGCCATCTCCCCTTACAAGGAGGCGCGCGACCAGGTGCGGCGTAGGATCGTGGACTTCGTCGAGGTCTTCGTGGACGCGCCCTTGGAGGTCTGCGCCGAGCGCGACGTGAAGGGCCTCTACAAGAAAGCGATGAGCGGGGAGATCCAGCAGTTCACCGGCGTCTCGGACCCCTACGAAGCCCCCGCCGCCCCCGACCTCGTCCTCAAGACGAACGAAGAGACCCCCGAAGAGAGCGCCCGCAAGGTCATCGAGAAGCTCGAGTTCTACGGCTACCTGTGGACGCCCTCACCCGACACGGAGTACAACTGGAGCAATCGCTAGGAAGGTTTCAGGTTTTAGGCATCAGGCTTCAGCTTTTTTGGCCCGTCGGGTGTTGCGGGGACGGCTTCGCTGTGGGTAGGCC
>CAXTDD010000632.1:0-2449 GCA_964242955.1 uncultured Rubrobacteraceae bacterium
TCGTAGAGGCCCGCTCTTTGTTTCTGGCGTTCTATGGCGGTGCGGACGCCGCGGGCGTCGGGGAGGGCCATGCGTTCGAGCTTGAAGACCCGGCCTTTATTGCTCTGGATCGTGAGGGTGCAGTTGACGACGCCCTGGACGCTTACGTTCGAGACCTCCTTGAGGCCGAGGGTCTCGACGTTCTGGCCCTGCCAGCCGCTCCTGAGCTCCACCCGGTCCTCGAAGACCGCGACGACGTTGTTGCCCCGGGCCGTCGCCTGGGTTACCGGTGCCTCCAAACCCCACCTCCGTCTCCTGTGCCGTTGCGCGGGATGGCCCCGAAGAGTTGTCTCCCCCGGGGCCGTCCGTACGATGATAACGCCGGCCCGGGGTCGTGTCCCGGCCCGGCGCGGTTCTTGTGTCCTTAGGTGGTGCCCTCGGTCGTGGTCTTCTCGCGCGCGTCGCGGTTGCGGCCGTTGCCGTTCTGGTAGTCGGTGGCTATCAGTTGCTCGCCGTAGCCGAAGACGCCGTGCTCGTGGACGTCGAGGCCGTCGAGCTCCTGGTCGGGCTTGACCCGGATGCCGATGGCCGCCTTCAGCGCCGCGAAGACCGCGTAGGAGGCGATAAAGACGAAGCCGCCGCAGGCGAGCACGCCGATCGCCTGCACCCCGAGCTGGGTGAAGCCGCCGCCGTAGAAGAGGCCCGGGCTGCCGAACCCGGCCGTCTCGACCAGGGCGGGGGTGGCGAAGAGGCCGACGGCGAGCGTGCCCCAGATGCCGCCCATCCCGTGCGCGGCGATGGCGCCCAGCGGGTCGTCTATGCCCATCTTGTCTACGGCGATGAGGGTGGCGTACATGATAACGCCGGCCACGAAGCCGATGACGATGGAAGCCCAGGGGGCGACGAAGGCGCACCCGGCGGTGATGCCGACGAGCGCGGCGAGCGCCCCGTTGCCCGCCATGCCCACGTCTATGTTCCGGCGGTAGATGTAGCTCATCGCCATCGCCCCCAGGACGCCCGCGCCGGCGGCGAGGTTCGTCGTCAGGGCGATGTCCGCGATGCTCGTGCTCGCCGAGAGCGCCGAGCCCGGGTTAAAGCCCCACCAGCCGACCCACAGGATGATCACGCCGAGCACCGCCAGCGGCATGTTGTGGCCCGGGATGGTCTGCGGCCGACCCTCGTCGTCGTACTTGCCGATGCGGGGGCCGAGGAGCAACGTGCCGGCGAGCGCCGCCATTGCACCCGAGAGGTGGACGACCGTCGAGCCAGCGAAGTCGAGCATCTCAAGGTTGGCGCCTAGCCAGCCACCGCCCCAGATCCAATGTCCCACTATCGGGTAGATGAGCCCCGCAAAAACCAGGGCGAAGACGCAATAGACCGCGAACTTGGTCCGCTCCAGCATCGTCCCCCACACGATCGCCAAAGAGACCACCGCGAAGGCGGCCTGGAACAGGAAGAGCGAGGAGACCGGCAGCGGGCTCGCCGTCCACGAGAGCCCCGCGTAGATGGTGTCAGGGCCCGCCTCGCCGCTCAAGAAGAAGCCCTGCGTCCCGATGATGGCGTTCAGTGGGCCGCCGTCGGAGAACGTAAACGCGAAGCCCACCGCCCAGAAGACGAGCAGCCCGATCCCGGCGTTCACCAGGATCTTGGCGACCACGCTGCCCACGTTCTTCATCCTGGAGAAGCCGACCTCAAGCATCGCGAACCCCGCCAGCATGAAGAGCACCAACACCGAAGCCACGAAGACGAACGTGGTGTCCAGAGCGAGCTGCAGATCCGCCGCCGAAGGCCCATCCTGCGCGAGAGCCAGTGCCGGCACGGCCAGCACAAGCATCATGGCCGTAATGATAAAGAGCGCTAACCGCCGCAATGTCCCTCCTTAAGGAAACGGGAGTATATTCTCTGCGAACATAGTTTATGGCCCGCCCCCAGGGGGGTCTTTAGCCGGATGTACAAAGATGCCCGCCCAACGGGGCCGGTTTATTGTGATGAATGTCCAAGCGGGCAACTAGAGCACGCTGGCTTCGCCTCCGCTTTCAGCACGCCTACGGCTTTCAGCCAAGTTGTCTCGGGATCGTCTGGGAGCGTGCGAGAAGCCTACCCTCGAATGTATCCCCGTCGACGGTGGCCGGCGAGACGCTCCGGGCCCCACCGCCCACCAAAAAAGCTGAAAGTGGCCGTCAGGCCGCGTGCTGAAAGCGACCGAAGGGAGCGTGCTGATAGTGGAGCCCGCAAGGGCGGAACGTGCTGAAAGCGGAAGCCGAAGGCTGAAGCGTGCGTAGCGCCGCCCCCGGCGGCGCTACCGATCGGCGAAGCTGGTCGGTCGCTCGGGGACGCGGCCGAGGAGTTGCATGGCTTTTATGCCGAGGGTGAGGCGTTCGCGGTCTTCGCTTTTGTCTACGTCGAGGCCGGTTAGCTCGCTGACGCGGTCGAGGCGGTAGCGGATGGTGTGGCGGTGGGCGTAGAGGTC
>CAXTDD010000633.1:0-2440 GCA_964242955.1 uncultured Rubrobacteraceae bacterium
CCCCACTCCGCCCGCCCCTCGACGCTCACGCCGCTGACGAGGTTGATGATGGAACCGCCCTCGCGCATGTGGGGAATGGCAGCCTTGGAGACCAGGAACAGCCCCGTGAGGTTCGCGTCTATGACCCGCCGCCACTCGTCCTCCGGGTACTCCTCGATGGCGACGCGTGGCCCGAGGATGCCCGCGTTGTTGACGAGGACGTCTATACCGCTGAACTCCCCGACCGTCTGCGCGACCAGCCTCTCCGCATCCTCACCCTTCGATACGTCCGCCGCGACGGCGAGCACCTCCGCCCCGAGCCTCTCGGCCTCGTCGGCGACGGGCCTGATGCTCTCCTCGCTGCGGGAGTTGATGACGAGAGAAGCCCCCGCTTCCGCCAACGCGAGCGCGAGCGCCCTGCCGAGCCCCTGGCTCGCGCCGGTTACGAGCGCGACTTTGCCTTCTAACATGAGTCTTCCTTTCGGCAGCTTGTCAGCACTTCAGCACGCCGCCCGAAGGCGGCTCTCAGCTTGTCAGCTTAAACGCTTGCCGGCCCGGTCGCTGCCCAAGAACCTACTCTGCACGGTGATGTCTGCGTCCCAGAAACGCGGCATCCACGATACGCGTCCCCCGTGCGCAACGAACGCCCCGGCTGACAAGCTGAAATGCTGAGAGCGGAGCCCGAAGGGCGCAGCGGGCTGAAAGGCGCAAAGCGCCGTGCTGGAATGCAATCCTTAGCCACGTAGCGTATAAAGGTATCGTGAAGCGGCAATATTTAGAGAGGACCCGTGCCCGTGTACGGTGAGAACGCGCCGCCGTCCTGGGCGCGGTTGCCGGGGGCGCGGTGCCGGGCCGTGGAGCACCTGACGAAGCTCGACGGCTTCAAGGAGTTCGAGCTTCTGGAGGGGCTTGACGAGGGGTTCTTCCAGGCGCTTGCTATCTCGGCCGAGGTGCTGGAGCTTGGCGCGGGGACGGCGTTGTACCGGGAGGGCGAGCCTTCGGGGGCCGTGTACTTCGTGCGGGAGGGGCGGGCGAAGCTGTATCGGTCCTCGGGCGGGCCCAAGGCGCGGGACCAGATCCTGGGCGTGGTGGGCGACGGGGCGGTGATCGGCCTCGGCGCGGCCCTCGAAGGACGCCCGCAGAGCCAGGGCGCCACGGCCCTCACCGACTGCGTGCTCTACGCGGTCTTCCGCGACGACCTCTTCGACGTGATGGGCCGCTTCCCGGCCGGCGCCGTGCGCCTGAACCGGGTGCTAGCCGCGAGAGGCCGTGAGCTGGAGGACCTCATAGGCGACCTGGTCTTCCGCAGCGCCCCCCAGAGGGTCGCCCGGATGCTCCTAAACCTCGCCACCGAAGAAGGCCGCGTCACCAAGCGGGGCGTCGTGTTCGAGCCCTCGCTCTCCCGCCAGGAGATGGCCGAGGCGACCGGCATCTCGCGCGAGGCCCTCTCCCGCGCCCTCTCCCGACTCGCCAGAGAGGACATCCTCGACCTCGACGGCAAGACCATAACCATCCTCAAGCCGGCCGAGCTACGCTCCCGGACGTGAATTGAAGGCCTCAGGTTTCAGGCATCAGGTTCTAGGAATGTTTGGCGAGGCAGGGTCCCACCCGACTACCCCTCAAGACCTTACCTGAAAGCCTCCGAAGGAGGCGAACCGTGGCCTGAAGCCTCTTTTCGAGAACCTTTCCCAATAACCCGCCGTTTTGCGGGGTTTTTGATCCAGGTCACACGCCGCGATGATCCCGGTCATGGGTGTTGATGACGGGCATCAACGGCGGGTGGTTGGGGGTGCCGGCGGCTGTTATAACGCCGCCACTAGCAAAGGTTCGGAGAGGAGCGGGATGACGTACGTTATCACGGAGCCGTGTATCGGCACGAAGGACCAGTCGTGTGTGGAGGTGTGCCCGGTGGACTGCATCTACGATGCGGGGGACCACTTCATGATCAACCCCGAGGAGTGCATCGACTGCGGCGCCTGCGAGCCGGAGTGCCCGGTCGAGGCCATCTACCCCGAGGACGAGGTCCCCGACGAGCAGGAGACCTACATCGCCAAGGCCGCCGACTACTTCGAGTAGCGGCGAACCGGAATGGGTGACGGGGGAGGGGCCTTCGGGCCCCTCCTTCTTTGTGCCGTAGCGTGAGGGGTTCCGCGGACCGCTATCCCACGTGTTGTACGCGGGCGGGTTCGAGACCCGGCCCTACGGTGTTTTTGGGGTCGGAGGCAGGGTGACCGGCTTCGATCCGCGCCTCTTTCGCGACTGGTCCTACGAGTACTCTTGCATCGTCGCCCGCGACGAGCCGTCCCAGTTGCAGCAGCGAGCGCCTGAGGTGGGTTCTGGCCGCGCTTCTGGCGGGGGCGCTTCGCGAGAGGGCCGCCAGCAGTGGGTCCGTCGGTGTCAGCGCGGTTCTGAAGGCCGCGACCGCGCCGTCTCCGGCGGGCCGGATCGAGCACTCCCCCCA
>CAXTDD010000634.1:0-2430 GCA_964242955.1 uncultured Rubrobacteraceae bacterium
CCGGCGGGCGCCGAGCCGCCAGCCGGGCGGGCGGATCCGGACGCCGCCGACCTCGACGCCCCCGGCGCGACCCTGCGCATCGAGCCCGCGGCGGCCACGACGATAGAGCCCGAAGGCCGCGGCGAGGTCTGGACGACCGAAGGGACGGGTCCGCTCGCGGAAGCGCCGCCCGAGAGCGAGCAGGAGACCCAGGTTCTTCGCCCCGAAGAACCAGCCTCCGCCGAGACCGGCGCCGACGAGCCGGGCACCAACGAACCGGACACCGGAGAGTCGCGGGAGGAGACGTCCGGGGAGCCCGCGGCGGACCAGCCCGTGGCGGAGGGGCCGGAGACGGAGCCCTCGACGACCCAGACCGACGAATCCCGAGACGCGGAGGACGAGCCGCGCGCGGAGGAGGAGGTTGGGCCGGACCGGGAAGAGACCTCGCTGGCCGAAGAGAGCCGGTCCCACGAGTTCTTCGATAAGGACTCCACGCGCCAGGAGGGCGGGGACAGCCGCATCTCCCGGGCGAGCCGGTTCCTCCGCCGGCGTGAGTAGGGACTTCGTCTCGGCCAGAGACGGAGGCACCCTCGTCCGCTTGCGGGTGTCGCCGGGCGCGAAGGCAACGGCGCTGCAGGGCCTCTACGGCGAAGAGTCGCTGAGGCTAAGGGTGGCCGCGCCCCCCGTGGACGGTAGGGCCAACGCCGAGGTCGAGCGCTTCCTGGCGGGCCTGTTCGGCGTCGCACGGACGGGGGTCGAGGTGGTCCGCGGCCTGGCGATGAGGGACAAGACCGTCTACCTGGACGGCGTGGACGCGGCAGAGGCGCGGGAGGTCCTGTCCCCGCGCCCGCGGTAGCCGGATGCCTCGCGAGAGCTTCGAGGTGCGGCCCGGGGAGGCGGGGGAGAGGCTCGACCGCCTCTCCGCGCGGCGGCTCGAGTTGAGCCGGAGCGCCGTCCGGCGGCTGCTGGAAGAGGGCCGGCTCCTCGTCTCGGAGAGGGAAGAGAGTGCGTCCTACAAGGTGCGCGAGGGGGACCGGATCGAGGCCGACATCCCCGAGCCGGGCCTCTTACCGGAGAACATACCCGTTCCCATCGTTTTCGAGGACGAGCATCTCGTCGTGGTGGACAAGCCGGCGGGGCTCGTGGTGCATCCCGGCGCGGGCAACCGGTCCGGCACCCTGGTCAACGCGCTGCTAAACAAGGGCATCTCCGGGGGCGAAGACCCCGACAGGCCCGGCGTCGTGCACCGTTTGGACAGGGACACCTCCGGGCTGATGGTGCTTGCTAAGGGGGAGCCGGCGTACTCCAGGCTCGTCGGCATGATGTCCCGGCGGGAGGTCGGCCGGGTTTACCGGGCTGTCGTGGTGGGCGGCGGTTTGCCGGAGACCGGGACGATCGACTCCCCCGTCGGGCGGGACCCGGAGAACCCGACGCTGATGGCGGCCGGGGTCGGTAAACCCGCCGTCACCCACTTCGAGCGGCTCCGGGAGGCAGGGGGGCACACCATGCTGCGGGTCCGGCTGGAGACGGGCAGGACGCACCAGATCCGGGTCCACCTCTCCGCCATCGGCCGTCCCGTCTACGCCGACCCGCTCTACGGCAGCCCCGTTCCCGACCGCCGGCTCTGGCTCCACGCCGAAAGACTGGCCTTCCGGCACCCCGTTACCGGTCAGGAGCAAGAGTTCGAGGCGCCAATCTCGAAAGACCTGCGGGACGCCGCGGTCTTCTTGGCTCTCCCGTAGGGCCCGGTCTTCTTCGTGCCGGGCGGGAGCAAACCGCCCCGGACTTCGCTACGGGCGTGGGGCCCGCAGCTTCTCCAGCTCGAAGCCCATCACGTGGCCGCAGTTCTCGCACATCAGATCCGTGCGCTGCAGGCGCCTCTCGCCCTGGCCGCCGCCCACGGCCATCGGCGCTACCTGCTCTATCGAAAAATCCTGCTTGCTGCACACGTTGCAGGCGATGGTGCCGCCCTTGGCTTCGATTGCCGCCGTCAGTTCCTCGACCGACGGGCGAAGAGGAATTTCCATACTGACATCCCCTTTCCGATTCTTCGCGAAGAAACGCGATGAGTCCTACGCTGACCTCAACATCTTATACAGCATCCAAACGCCGCGCCACGATCACCGTTTCCCGGCATTGGCCCCACGACCCGTACCGCCGCAGATCATGGGGGCTCCGCGGCATCGAGCCGCCACGAGAGGGTTGACGCGTCTACGGCGCGTCACGAACGGCGATGAAGGAGTCGTACTCCTCGCCGTCGATGGTCCGCGGCGCGAGCCCGGCCGCGAGCCCGACCTCGCCGAAGAGTCGCAGCCACGTCGCCCTCGGGAACAGCCCCTCGTGGTGCACGTCGTGGGCGGCGCGCTCAGTCGCGTCTGGCTCGCGCAGCAGTATCGCGTAGTGCGTCTCGTAGGAGGTCTCGCCGGACGCGGTGGGCAGAGTCCACTGGAG
>CAXTDD010000635.1:0-2428 GCA_964242955.1 uncultured Rubrobacteraceae bacterium
GCGGTGGGCCGGGTTGGGCGAGGTCGCCCGGTCCACGAACTCCTTGAGGCGCCGCGGCGGCTCGTGCGGCTGGCGGGCCAGCAGGGTCCGCGCCGTGGCGCCGACGGCGTAGATGTCCGTGAGCGCCGTCGGGTCGGCTCCGTCCAGGATCTCGGGCGCTATGTAGCCCGGCGTGCCGACGGCGTAGCCCACGCGGGTGAGACGCGTGTCGCCGGCGCGGAAAGCGACCCCGAAGTCCGTGAGCTTCACGCGGCCCCGGTCGTCCACGAGGGCGTTCTGGGGCTTTATGTCGCGGTGGATGATCCCCTCGCCGTGGGCGTAGACGAGGGCTTCGAGGATCTGGGTGAGGGCGTCCACCAGCTCGCGCGTGTCGTAGGAGCGGGCTGCCTCGTCGAGCGGAAGTCCGGGCACGTACTCCGTCACGAGGAAGACCTCGTGGTCGCCGGGAATTACTTCCAGGGTCCTCACGATGTTCTTGTGCTTCAAGCCCTCGGCGATCTGGCCTTCCCGCAGGGCGCGGGAGCGTTCGCCGGCGCTGTAGACGGGGATGACTTTCACGGCCACGTCCCTGCCGCGGGCGAGCCCGGCGAGCGTCCTCGCCCTCCAGACGGTCGCGAAGCCGCCGCGCCCGACCATCTCCGCCAGCGCGTAGCGTCCCTGCCCCTCGATGTAGCGGGTCTCCGTCACGCTTGGGGCATTGTATATTGTTTAGGCTTCGGGCTACAGGTTTCAGGCTTCAGGACTGCTCTTCCGTGCCCGGTCCCCAGGACAGACCGCTTCGGCACTCGAAAGAGATACGAGCCCGTTGTCCGGTACGGATGGTCCGATGACTCCCGCAAACGCGTAAGGGTCCTGCGACAAAACCTGACGCCTGCGGCCTGAAACCTGTGGCCTATCCCTGATACAATCCCCCGGATTCGGAACGTTCCCGAAAGGGTCTGCGGGCGAGTGGCGGAATTGGTAGACGCGCTAGGTTCAGGGTCTAGTGTCCGAAAGGACGTGGGGGTTCGAGTCCCCCCTCGCCCACGACGTCGTCTTGTCGAGGTGTTCGTATAGAGCGTAGATCCCACAGGGCCGCCCCGAAGTCTCGCCGCCAGAGGCCTTCCGGGAGACCCTCCGGGCGGTCCGGGAAGCCCAAAGGCCGGACCAAGAAGCGCGGCGGCAGGACGCTGCCGGCCTGGATCACGCTCGTAGGCTCCCTCTTTCTCCTCGTCATGGCCTTCGGCTTCATCTTCTTCGTCGCGCGCGGCTGCGTCGCCACCCAGGAGTCCACCCAGGTCCGAAAGTACGTCACCAGCGCCGACAGCACCCTAAGCGACTCCTCCAACGCCGGCAGGGGCGAGCTCCAGGGGATGCTCAAGAGCTCCGGCGGGGACCCGGGGATGCTCGACGAGGAGGCATTGGGACGGGTCGCCAACCAGTCCGACAGGCTCTACACGCAGGCGTTGCAGAACGACGAGATACCGCCCGAGTTCGAGGACGCCCAGCCGTACCTGATCTCGGCTCTAGGCGTCCGCAAGGAGGCGACCGAGAACCTCGCCGGCGCCGCGACCGGCAGCGGCAGCGGCTTCGGTGACGCCCTGGCGACGGCCGTCGACGACTTCAGGACGAGCGACTCCATCATCGCCAACCACTACATCCCGGCCGTCCGCGAGTCCCTGGAGCAGGCCGGCCAGACGGGCGACGGCGGCTACCTCGAAGAGCCCCAGCCCTTCATGGACTATCGCCAGATCGGCTTCGACGCCGCCTCCTCGGGCGGCTCCGCCCGCAGCGACCCGAGCGCCGTCCACGGCGTGCAGATCAACAGCGTAACCGTCGCCGGACGCCCCCTCTCCCCGAACGGGAACGTGGTCCTGACGGGCGACGAGGAGGCGACCTTCGCCGTCACCATCGGCAACGGCGGGGAGGCGCCCGAGTCGGCGGTGGACGTCGAGGTCATCCTCAACACCAACGCCGAGCGCCAGTCCAAGAACGCGACCGTCGAGCGCATAGAGCCCCAGAAGACGGCCACCGTCGAGATCGGCGGCTTCATACCCGGCGAGCTGGACGAGACGGTCGAGGCCACCGTGGAGGCCGGCCCCGTCAAGTACGAGAAGACCACCGACAACAACACCCTCGACGGGACGGTCACGTATGGCCTGTAAGGAACACGTGAGGTGGTAACGGCCATCGTGCTCGTCACGACCGAGGGGGAACGGGTCCAGGAGGCGGCCCAGGCGATGCTGGCCGTCGAGGGCGTCACCGAGGCCTACTCCGTCACCGGCCCCTACGACCTCGTCGTCATGGTCCGCATCCCCGACTTCGAGAGCCTCGCCGACATCGTCCCCGAGAAGCTCGCCCAGGTCCCAGGCGTCGCCCGCACAGAGACGATGGTCGCCTTTCGGGCGTACTCGAATTACGACCTGGATCGGGCGTGGAGTTTGGGGTT
>CAXTDD010000636.1:0-2427 GCA_964242955.1 uncultured Rubrobacteraceae bacterium
GCGAGTTAGCCGATGATCTGTCTCGCCTTCGGTCTGACGCCGCGCTCCTCGGTCGGGACCGTCGCCGGTGCCGTCACCCTAGAGCACCCCCGTCTCCTGCAGGAGATCCAGCGTACCGCCCAGGTCGTCGAGGTTGCTCAGGTCTACCTCGGGGCTCTGTATCTCAGAGAGCGGCGGCAACTCCTCGTTTATCTCGACTCCATCCACGAGCGGGTACTCGTAGGTCTCGTCCGCGAAGTATTGCTGCGCCTCGTCGGAGAGCGCGAATTCGAGGAACTCTTCCCCGGCCTGCGGGTTCTCGGCGGTGTCGAGCACCCCGGCGCCGGCGGCGAGCACGAGCGCGCCGGGGTCGCCGCCCTTGAGGTAGTAGTTGGCGGCCGGCAAATCGTCGCCCTGCTCTTCTTTTACCTGGAACAGGTAGTAGTGGTTCACGAAGGCCATGTCGACCTCGCCGGAGGCCACGCCCTCGACGGCGCTGAGGTTGTCCGGGTAGACGAACGGGTCGTTGGCCTGCACGCCTTCGAGCCAGTCGCGTGCCCGGTCCTCGCCTTCGAGTACGCGCAGCGCGGTCACGAAGGCCTGAAACGAGCCGTTGGTCGGGGCCCAGCCGATCCTGCCGTTCCACTCGGGGTCGGTAAACGCGAAGATGGAATCCGGAAGGTCGCCCTCGTCCAGCTCCTCGGTGTTGTAGGCGACGGCCCTCGCCCGACCTGACGTCCCGACCCAGTCGCCGTCGTCGGCCCTGAACCCGGACGGGACCTGGTCCAGTATCCCGTCCGGCAGCTTCGTCAAACGTCCCTCGTCGTCGAGCGCCCCCAAAGCGCCCGGGTCCTGGGCGAAGAAGAGGTCGGCCGGGCTGTTCTCGCCCTCCTCGAGTATGGTGGCGGCGAGCTCCGCCGTCTCCCCGTAGCGGACCTGAACGTCCACGCCGCTGCGCTCCTCGAACTGCTCGAAGATTGGGCCGACGAGCTCCTCGCTGCGCCCTGAATAGACGACGAGAGACCCTTCGCCCGGCTCGAGGGCCTCCTGGCGCGTGGTCTCGTCGCCCGTGCTCTCCCCGCCGGACCCTCCGCCGTCGCCCTGCTCGGGTGGCGCCTGGCCGCAGCCCGTCGCGACGAGCGTCACCAGAGCGAGCACCGTCAGCGCCAAAGCCCTACCAAGCCGTGAGATCAAAGACGCCCGTCCTCTCCATCGCCGGACCGCAAAGCGCCGGCGGGGATGCTGTCCATAATGACAATCGTTTGCAATAACATCGAGGTGAGGGTAATCTACGGCGCTGTGTTACGTCAAGGGTTGGGCGGGTGGTTTGTGAGCTGGATCAAGGCGGGCGCGTGGGCCGGGTACTGGTAACGGGGGCCGCGGGGTTTATCGGGTCCCACCTGGTCGACAGACTCCTGGCCGACGGCCGGGAGGTCGTGGGCGTGGACGCGTTCACCGGCTACTACTCGCGGCGCACCAAGGAGCGGAATTTGCAGGAAGCCCGGAACGCGGCAGGGTTCCGGATGGTCAAAGGCGACCTCCTGGACCTGGACCTCGAAGCGCTGCTCGGCGGAGTAGACCGCGTCGCGCACCTGGCGGGGGAGCCAGGGGTGCGCCGCAGTTGGGGCGACAACTTCCCCAGGTACGTGGCCCGCAACGTGCTCACGACCGAGCGCTTGCTAGAGGCGGCCGGAGAGATCGGGGAGATCAAGTTCGTCTACGCCTCCTCTTCCTCCGTCTACGGCTCCGACCCCGGCCGGCCGGTGGACGAGGAACACCGGCGCAAGCCGGGTTCGCCGTACGCGCTCTCCAAGCTTGCCGCCGAGGAGCTCGTGGGGCTCTATTCGCGGGAGCGGGGCGTACCGGGGACGGTGCTGCGGTACTTCACCGTCTACGGTCCGCGCCAACGCCCCGAGATGGCCCTCTCCCGGTTCCTGTTCTCCGCGCTGCGGGGTCGCCCGGTAGACGTGTTCGGCGACGGCGGCCAGCAACGGGACATGACCTTCGTCTCCGACGCGGTCGACGCCACGGTAGCGGCGCTCGACGCGCCTGACGGCGTCTACAACGTGGGCGGCGGGACCAGGGCCACGGTGGAAGACATGATCGGGGCCGTCAAGAAGGTGACCGGCGCCTCCTTCGAGGTCCGCTACGGCCCCGAGGCCGGGGGCGACGTCCGCTCGACCTGGGCCGACTCCGGCCTGGCAGCGCGCGTCCTGGGCTACACGCCGCGCGTTGGCCTGGAAGAGGGCGTGGCCCGACAGGCGGAGTGGGCCGTCCGGGCGCTCGTCGCCGCCCCGGCCTGACGGTCCCCGTGCTGCAAGGGGTCCTTCTCCTGGCCGCGCTCTACCTGCCGGGCCACTTCCTGGGTCCCCGGTTTCTCCGCAAAGACGATGGCCTCGCGGAGTTGCTCCTGCTCCGGGCCTCGGCCTCCCTCGCCCTGGCCGCGCC
>CAXTDD010000637.1:0-2426 GCA_964242955.1 uncultured Rubrobacteraceae bacterium
CTCCAGGTCCCTGCAACACCCGCGGCCCCTCGTTCGGGAAGCGGCGCAGGAGCGGGCGCGAGTTCTTGTAACCGCAGTGCTCGCTCCACATCACGCTGAAGAGCGAGAGCTCGAGGTAGTTCGGCTCCCGGCCCATCAACTCCAGGATACGTTCGTACTCGGAGTCCGAGATCCCGAGTGCCGCGTATGTCTCCCGGACGTTCAGACTCCCGCCCCCACGAGCACGGAGCGCAGTATCCTCAATCCTTCGTCGGAGCCGAGAACGGGGTCCGAGACGCGCTCGGGGTGCGGCATGATCCCGACGACGTTCCGCCCCTCGTTGCAAACGCCCGCGATGTCGGCGGCCGACCCGTTCGGGTTCTCCAGGTAACGCAGCACGACCCGCCCCTCGTTCTCCAACCGCGCCAACGTCTCATCGTCGGCGAAAAAATTGCCCTCGTTATGGGCGACGGGCAGGGTAAGCTCCTCCCCCACCTCACAACCCGCGGTCCACGGCGTGCCCGTCGTCTCGACCCTCACCCTGACGCGGTCGCAGACGAAGCGCATGTGCATGTTCTGGAGCAGGGCGCCCGGCAACAGGTGAGCCTCCGTGAGCACCTGAAAACCATTGCAGACGCCGAGGACGGGTCCACCCTCGTTCGCGAACCTCTCCAAAGGTCCCATCACGCCGGCGAAGCGGGCAATAGCGCCGGGCCTGAGGTAATCGCCGTAGGAGAACCCGCCGGGCACGATCACGGCGTCAACCCCCTTGAGATCTGCGTCCGCGTGCCACAACCCGACCGGCTCCTCGCCCATCCTTTCGACGGCGCTCAAAGCGTCCCTGTCGCAGTTCGAGCCCGGAAAGATGGTTACGCCAATCCTCATGCGGGAGCTCTCCCCGACGCGTTCGGGAGTCGGGAATCGAGGGTCGAGGGTCGTGTCTTTCCCGGTCCGTTGCTCACGAGACGACCTCCCACTCGTACTCCTCGATGGTTGGGTTGGAGAGCAGGCGCCGGCACATCGCGTCCACCTCATCCGCGCTCTCGACCTCCATCTCCACCAGCCGTCCGATGTGTACCGTCTTCACGCCCTCGAAGCCGAGCGCCGGCAGCGCGCCGCGCACGGCCTCGCCCTGAGGATCCAGGATGCCCGACTTGGGCCGGACAAGAACACGGATCTTGAAGGTATCAGGCATCAGGTGTCAGCCTTCAGGTTTGGTGAGCCCGCCCCGTACCCGCCGTTCGTTGGACCCAACGGTCTCTGGTGAGGACGCGCGCAGCCTACCGACATCCAACAACTCCCCGCCGTCTCCATCAAACGCCGTCCTCCTCATCTTTACCTGATGCCTGAAGCCTGATACCTGAAGCCTCCGACGTAACCCGCCGCAACACCTCTTCGTACGCCTCCTCGACGCCGCCGAGGTCGCGGCGGAAGCGGTCCTTGTCCAGCTTCTCCCCGGTCGCCTTGTCCCAGAAACGGCAGGTGTCCGGGCTTATCTCGTCGGCCAGCATTAGCTGTCCATCTACGTCCCGACCGGCCTCTATCTTGAAGTCCACGAGGGTTACGCCCTTCTCGTCGAAGAAGGGGGTCAGGATGCCGTCCACCTTGAGGCCGAGCTCCTCGCAGAACTCCAGGTCTTCGTCGGAGACGCCGAGCTCGCGGAAGTGGTGCCAGTTGAGCATCGGGTCGCCGAGCTCGTCTTTCTTGTAGCACAGCTCGACTATCGGGGCTTTTAGTTCGCGGCCTTCTTCGATGCCGAGCAGGCGGGAGAGGGAGCCGGCGGCGAGGTTGCGGACGACTACCTCGACGGGGAGCATGTCGAGCTTTTTGGTCTTTATGGTCGTCTCGTCTACCTGTTCGATGAAGTGGGTCGGGACGCCGTTCGTTTCGAGGTACTCGAAGATCGCGGAGCTGATCGCGGCGTTCGTCCTGCCCTTGCCCACCCACGAGCCGCGTTTCTGCGCGTTGTAAGCGGTCGCGTCGTCTTTGTAACGGTGCAGCAGCACGCCCTCTTCGTCGGTGGTGAAGACCTTCTTGGCCTTGCCCTCGTAGAGAAGGGTCTCAGGCATCCTCCAACCTCCCCTTGAGCTGGGCGACCCGCTCGAAGACGACGTGGACGTTGCGGAGCGCGTGGGCCGGGTCGAAGAGGGCGTCGAGTTGTCCGTCGAGCCGGTCGCGCACCTCTTCCCGCTCTTCCAGGAGCTCCCGGAAGCCGCCCTCGCCCTCCCAGGCCTGGATCGCGGCGCCCTGGACTACGCCGTAGGCGTCGTCGCGGGTCATGCCGGCCTCGACGAGCGCGAGCAGGATGCGCCCGGAGAACACGATGCCGCCGCCGATGTTGAGGTTCTCCAGCATCCTGTCCTCGTGGACCTGGAGGCCGCGCAGGACGCGCTGCGTCGTGCGGAGCATGTAGAAGGCGAGGATGGTGGCGTCGGGCAATACGACAC
>CAXTDD010000638.1:0-2425 GCA_964242955.1 uncultured Rubrobacteraceae bacterium
CGACGAAGGCCGCGTGCAGCAACACCTGGTCGGGGACGACGGACCAGAGCAGCAGGTAGCCCGCCGTCGCCAGCAGCGGGCCGCCGACCCCGCCCGAGATCAGGGGCAGCGCCGTGAACGGCGGAAAGCCCCTCGGCACCCCCGTCACCCGCCCGAACAAGACCCCCAAAACCACGACGAGCGGCACCAGGATCGCCACCGCAACCGCAAAACGCGACACTATCTCCGAGAAGGTGAGCGGTTCGAGCCCCACGGGGCCTCCCTCCAACAAGGTGCATTGCCCAACATCTACAGGTTTGCCAACGGTGATTCAAACAACGTTTGAATACTAGACCGGGCTGTTAGAATACGCAAGAGAATCTTTTCACATGCAGAGGATGGACACCAAAGGCCGCATTCTGGGGGCCGCCAGGGACCTCTTCGAGGAGGAGGGGCTCGGCGGTTTCTCGGTGCGCGCGGTGACGGCGAGGGCGGGGACGAACGTGGCGGCCGTCAACTACCACTTCGGCTCCAAGGCGGCGCTCTTGCGGGCGGTGGTGCTCGGGGCGTTTCGGGAGGTGGCCGTCGAACAAGAAGTGCTGCTGGGGGGCTTGCAGGCAGGGGGCAGCGTTCTTGCGGTGGGGGAGATAGTGGAGGCTTACGCGGCCCCGATCTTCACGCTCTTCGATGCGGACCACGCGGGGGAGTGGGGCCGCGCCTGGATGGAGGCGCGCGCGGGCGACCCGTCTGGTGGGGAGAGGCCGCCGATGATGTTCTCAGACACTGATGTCACCCGCCGCTACCACGAAGCGCTCCGCCGGGCGCTGCCCCACGTCCCGCCCGACGAGCTCTGGTGGCGCCTCGAACGAACCACCGGCCTGCTCATGGCGAACCAGGGCCGGCGTGCCTCACGAAATCTCGTACCCCCGGCCGAGGCGACCACCAAGGACGAGCGACGGTGGCTGCTCACGTTCCTGGCCGGTGCGCTAGCCACGCCGGCCAGCGATACGGGAGCGCAAAACGAAGTTCTACCTGAAGCCTGCGACACGTAGCAGCACTCGGTCCGGGGGACGATTTGATCGACGGAGGGCGCGAAAGCCCGCGCGTTCCCGTCCCGAACGCTCCCGAAGGAGGCCCCGCGAATCCCCACCGTAACGCGAAGCGCGTGGGCCGACCGAAGCCAACGACGGAATGCCGGACGGAGGGGGCGCAACACCTCGACGTTACGGACGGGATCTACCTGTCCTGGGAAACGGCCCGAGCGACAAGCCGTCGCGCGTCGTTGAGGCCGATCTCACCGGCCGCCCGGCCGATCGAGGCCGCACCCCGCTCGTCTCCTTCGAAGTCGAGGTTCTCCGCGGCCCATAAGGCGAGCTGATCGAGGATCGGCTGGATCGCCAGCCCGCCCGCGGTGAGCGAGTACGCGATGCGCGACGGCCTCGCCCCACTCACCGTCCGCTCGACCATCCCCTCCTCCGCAAGCTCGACCAGACGGTCGGAGAGCATCGAGTCCGTGATCGGCCCGACACCGCGCCGAAGCTCGGAGAACTTCATCGGGCCGGCGCGCAACACCGACAGGATGACGCCGTTCCAACGCTTGCCGAGCAGCTCGAAAGCCCGGACCAGGGCGGCATCGCACGACGAAGGGGTGTGTGCGTCTCCGTCTCGAACCATGCCCCGAGTGTAGCATCCAGAGCGCCTTGCGCTGGTCAACAACCAATACTATACTTTTACTAGTACTCGGAAATACCGAGTGATTGAGGGTCCACTACAGAAACTCTGGAGGAGGTCGCTTTGTCTTTGTTCCGGCTTGATGCCAGCATGAGGGTCGGCGGGTCGCGCAGCCGCGCTGTCGCCGACATCGTGTAGGACGAGTGGCGCGCTTTGAATCCCGACACGGCGGTCCCAGAAGCCGTCACCAACTAGCTTCGACCCTACAAGAAAGGACTCGACAACGATGAACACATTACTATGGATCGCGCAGACGTTTCTGGCCGTCGCCTTTCTGGCGCACGGGCTGCTGTTCTTGTTCCCCCCGAAGGCGATGCGCCAACGGATGGAAGAGATAGAAAACCCACCGCAGATTCCGGCCTGGTTCATGAGCTTTATCTACGTGGCCGAGGTCCTCGCCGCGTTCGGGCTCGTCCTGCCGGGTCTGTTTGGGGTGCTGACCTGGCTGACGCCGCTTGCGGCGGCCGGGCTGGTGCCCATCATGGTCGGCGCGGCGGTCTTGCATCTCTCGCGCAGAGAGGTTCCGGCCACGGTCGTCTGCGCCGTCCTGCTCGTCCTCGCGGTCCTCGTGGCTGTTGGACGCTGGTTGATAATCCCTCTCTAAACCAAAGGACTTCCGCATGCCCGACTATGGTCATCCGCTGCGGTTCGGCGGCTTTATCACCCCGATCAACGCCCCGCCGCAGCGGGCGGTGGACCTCGCCGTGTTCAGCGA
>CAXTDD010000639.1:0-2417 GCA_964242955.1 uncultured Rubrobacteraceae bacterium
GGCCGCGACGCCGTCGGCAACCTCACCCGGTTACGAGAGGCCCGCAAGACCGAACGCGACGCCGGCGTCTACCGGCGGCGGCGGCTCATGGCGGTCTCGCTGCTGGTCCTTGGCGCCCTGGCGCTGGTCTTCGCCATCCTCGTGCAGACGCAGGCCTCCGACGCCGCGGAGCAGGCGGTCCCCATAGACCCCAACAGCGCCGGGCCCGACACCGTGCTGGCCGAGGTCGCGGACGTGAGCGTCTCGATCCCCGTCCGCCCGGCGAGCCTGACCGGCCTGGGCTACCACCCGGAGGGCGAGAGCCTGGTCGCCATGAGCCCGCGCGGCGAGAACCTCTCCAAGAACGCGCTGCTCGGCCTCGTCTCCAGCGGGGAGACGCCCGAAGACATCAACTACTACGTCATGGACGACGCCGGGCGGGAAGGCCCCGAGACGGGTGCCCTGGACGTCGGCGCCGTCTCCGGCACGACCGCCTACGCCCCCGTGACCGGCTCCGTCACCTCCATCCGTCCGGACCCGACCGTCCAGGACGCCAACATCGTCGAGATAAAGCCCGACGCCAACCCGGACGTCAGGATCAACGTCTCCCTGGTGCAGAGCAACGGCGGCGCCGGCGTGAACGACCGCGTGGTCGCCGGTATGACCCGCATCGGCGCCGTGGCCGACTCGGCGAAGGTCCTCGACCCCCAGCTCTCGGCCTACACCTCCGACGCCGGCAACCACGTGACCGTGAGGGTCTCTCGGGTGGGCTAGGCGTCGCGCTTCGCGAACCGCGCCGTTAGCTTTTCGCTGCTTGGCTGGGGCCGAGCATCTGAGGCGCTTGCGGTGTATCCGTTTCTTTGGGTGACGAGCCGGATAGGGGGCCCGATGGGCGTGTATCATAGGCTTCGATGTTATCCCTCTTCGAAAGCGCGCCCGCCCTTGCCGTGGCCATACTTCTGGGGCTTGCGGTCGGCATCGTGATCCACGAGGCCGCCCACGCGACATCGGCCTATGCCCTCGGCGACGACACCGCCTACCGCGCGGGACGGGTAACGCTCAACCCCGTTTCGCACCTCGACGTGCTCGGCAGCTTGATGCTGGTGATGGCCGGCTTCGGGTGGGGGAAGCCGACGCCCGTTGTACCCTCCAAGTTGCGCGGCGGCGTCTTCGGGCCCGTGGCCGTCGCCCTCGCGGGCCCGGTCTCGAACCTCCTGATAGTGGCGATGTGCGCGGTGCTGTACCTGCTGCCCGTCTTCCACAGCGGCAACCTGGTGCTCATCATAGCGGCGGTGTCGTACGCCAACGCGCTGCTCTTCGTCTTCAACCTCATCCCCATACCGCCGCTCGACGGCTCGAAGATCCTCTTCCCGTTCCTGCCACGCGCTCTCGACGGCTTCGTGGACTTCATGAACCAGTACGGCCCGTTCATACTGCTGGGCCTGATCCTGATCTCCTTCCTCCTCACCGTACCCATCTTCAGCGTCCTGCTCACCCCGGTGACACCCCTACTGGCCGCGTTCGGCCTCCCCTCGATCGCCGAAGCATGGGCTCTCAGCCAATAGCCCCTACCAAAAGCTAAAGGCTAATGGCTAAAAGCTAGAAAAAAGGAGCGACGCGGCCCGTAGGGAGGGGGGAGAATCTACGGGTTCGACGCCGCTCCGCCGGTATTCTACATCCCGAAATGCAAAAGCGTAAGCTAAACCTTAGCTTTAAGCTAAAGCGGTTCCGGGTGACAGGCCCGCTGTGTTGGCTGAAACCTGTTACCCGAAGCCTTCCTAAGACACGTCGAGGGGTTGGGGTTCGCTCGGGCTTCGGGAGTTTTCGGAGAGCGGCAGGAGTAAGGAGAAGGTGCTGCCGACGTTGGGGCGGCTGTCCACCCTTATCCTGCCGCCGAGGTGGTCTGTGATCTCGCGGGCGAGCGCCAGGCCGAGGCCCGTGCCGTCGGCCCTGGACGAGCCTTCTACACGGTAGAAGCGGTCGAAGATGTGGGGGATCTCGCCCTCCGGGATGCCGCACCCGCGGTCCGTGACGCTCACGACGGCGTGCCCGTCCTCGCGGGAGAGTTCGAGGTCGATCGGGGAGCCCTCGGCGGAGTACTTGATGGCGTTGTCCACCAGGATCGTGAGCGTTCGGAGGAGCTGGTTCGGGTCCGCCTCGACCGGCGGCACGCCCTCGTCCACCTCTGCGTTCAGCGGACGGCCCGTGAAGCCAAAGTCGCGGCGCAGCTCGTGCAGCATCTCCGCGAGGTCCACCTCTTCGGAGCGGAACGTGACCGCGTTCGCGTCGAGGCGCGAGAGGTCGAGCAGGGTCTGGGCCAGGCCCTTGAGGCGCTCGGTCTGGGCGCGCATATCGTTCAAGAACTCCGCCCGGACCTGCGGGTCCTCCACGTCTTCGATCATCTCGAGCCAGCCCGAGAGGGCGGTGATCGGGGTCTT
>CAXTDD010000640.1:0-2039 GCA_964242955.1 uncultured Rubrobacteraceae bacterium
CGAACGATAAACTGTCGACGCGACCTCCGTCTGTGCATGATCCGCATCCTTTCACGGCGGGCCGCACGAACCATCCCGCATACCGCGCCGTTGTCCTTTTTCAACCCACCTGAACGAACCCGTCTAGTTTGGTTGCTTCTCCTCCCACCGAACCTGCTCGCCATATTAGGCGATTCCCGAACTTGCGTCACTATTTACCCACGTCAAGTTGCGACAAAAACCATCGCGAGGATCGGAACCCAACTGCTCGTGAGGAAGAGCAAAGAAGCGCGCCCGGCAGGACTCGAACCTGCAACCTGCGGATTAGAAGTCCGCTGCTCTGTCCAGTTGAGCTACGGGCGCCGGTGCTTCGCTGTGCGCCGGCCGGCGCGAGAGCGGGTGAGGGGGATCGAACCCCCATCGCCAGCTTGGAAGGCTGGAGCTCTACCATTGAGCTACACCCGCGTAGCGGTCTTCCGGGCCCTGCCGTCGGGGCGAGAGGATTCGAACCTCCGACCCCCTGCTCCCAAAGCAGGTGCGCTACCAGGCTGCGCCACGCCCCGCGGAGACCAGGAAGGAGTATAGCAAAGGGGTGGGGCGCTTTAAATCGTGGCGGCCGGGGCGACGGCCTGAATCTCCTCGTCGAGGAAGCGGCTACCCAGAGTGGCGAACTCGTCGGGGTCGGCGCTGCAGATGTAAGTGGCGTTGCCCTCGTCTTCGGTGTGGCGCGGACGGCGCAGGTAGCCGCGGCGGGAGAGGACGCGGCCCACCTCCAGGGCGGTCTGGCCGGCGGAGGAGATCAGGCGCACCTCCGGCCCCAGGATGCGGTTGATGGACTCCGAGATGAGCGGATAGTGCGTGCAGCCGAGGACGACCGCGTCCACCCTGCGGTCCATCACCGGCTCCAGGTAGCTTCGGGCGACCCCTTCGAGCTCCGGACCCGACACGATCCCGCGCTCTATTAGCGGGACGAACTCGGGGCAGGCCTGCTCGTGAACCTCTATCCCCGCGTCGAGGACCCTCACGGACTTGGCGTAGGCCCGGCTCTTGACCGTCGCCTCGGTGGCGAGGATGCCCACCCGCCGGTTGCGGGTATCCAGCACGGCCGCGCGGGCCCCCGGCTCTATCACCCCGATGATCGGGACGTCGAACGACCTCTGGAGCGTCTTCAAGGCCGCGGCCGTCGCCGTGTTGCAGGCGACCACCACCAGCTTCACGTCCAGGCTCACCAGGTACTCGACGATCTCGAACGCGAACCACCGCACCTCCGCCAGGTCCCTGACCCCGTAGGGAACCCTCGCGGTGTCCCCGAAGTACACGGTGTGCTCGTAGGGCAGCCGGTCCCGGATCTCCGCCAGCACCGTCAGCCCCCCGACACCCGAATCGAAAACCCCTATCGGCCGTGGATCGCTCACGGGGCTCTATTATATCCATTCGCGGCGCTTTCAAATAAACTACCCACCCGTGCTCACCTTCGACCGCGACGACCATCGCCTCAACCACCGCGTCGCCGGCGCGTGCATCCACCAAGAACACGTCCTCCTCACGCACGCCGAAGGCGAGGACTTCTGGATCCTCCCCGGCGGTCGCGTCGAGTTCCTCGAAGGCACCAAGACCGCCATCGAGCGCGAGATCGCCAATGAACTGGGCTGCGCAGCACAGGCCGGTCGCCTGCTCCAGGTAGTCGAAGACTTCCCCCTCTCCGGCCGTCCGATCCATCGGCCCTGACCAGAACCTGGGCCCGCAACATCACCGACGGAGGCATCCCCATAGAGTTCCGTTGGTTCTTCCTGAACGACCTCGAAAAGGTAAACTTCCAACCCGGCTTCTTTAAAGAGGTCCTCGCAGACTCGCCGGCAACGATCCAGCACCTCACAATCCACGAGCAAAAGAGAAACGACCAACGACGAGCAAAAGCTGAAAGCGGCCGTAAGGCCGCGTGCTGAAAGGCGCGAAGCGCCGCGCTGAAAGTGCAGGCCGAAGGCCGGAACGTGCTGAAAGCGCAGCCCGAAGGGCGGAGCGTGCGGGGCCCCCGGCGGCACCCCGCCGGGGCCCCCGCG
>CAXTDD010000640.1:2049-2409 GCA_964242955.1 uncultured Rubrobacteraceae bacterium
GTGGGGGGGGGGGGGGGGGCCCGGCCCGCACCCCTGCGGGGCCCCACTAGTGGAGGCGGCGGGACTCGAACCCGCGTCCGCGAGCGCGCCGTCCGTGAGATTCTACGAGCATAGCTTCCGGTTTAGTTTCGCCTTCCGCGACGGACCGGGGCGCCGCCGCGGGGCTAGCCCTTTAAATGTCCCCCAGAAGCCCCGGGCCGGAACCACTGAGGTAGAGCCCACTTAATGACACCGGACCCCGGGCCGTGGGCCGCCCGGACCGATGGGCGTCGCTACTTAAGCAGCGAGCGCCATTTCAGACTCGTTGTTGGCGAGTATCTTTGGTGCCGGCGTTTTACGAGTCTCCAGCAAACTCGGCTC
>CAXTDD010000641.1:0-2408 GCA_964242955.1 uncultured Rubrobacteraceae bacterium
GCCCGCACCCCGCCACCCGGACCGCCGGGGTGGGCCATGATTCCCCCGCCGGCCAGGTATATGTAGTCGGCGCTCCCGGTGAGCCGGTAGGTGTCAGGGGCCTGCCCGCCCCACTGGCCCGAAGAGAGCACGGGCATCGCCCGGTCCTCATCTTTGAACAGGGGCGTCAAACACGCCTTGATGGACCTCACCACCGATTCGTCGGGCTCCCAGAACTTGCTCTGCAGGGCGTTGACGTGCAGGTGGTCCGCGCCCGCCAGGCGCCAAAACGTCTGGTAGGCCGCGAACTCCATGCCGAGGTACGGGGATCGGGTGAGCATCCCCCACCCGTTGCGGTGGCCGTGGATCGGCAGCTCCGCGTGGCGTGCGAGGTGCGAGACCCCGACGAGCCCGACGCTGTTCAGGCTGACCATCACACAGGTGCCTCCCGCGCCGAGCACCGTCTCGTGGTGGCGCAGCATGGCGTCGAGCTCGTCGGTGATGTTGAAGGCGTACATTACCCTCTTGCCGGTCCTGTCGGCCACCTCGTTGATGACCTCCATCACCGCCCCCACCCGGTCTCGCAGGGACGAGTGCGGCGGGTTCGCCATCAACTCGTCGTCCTTGATAAAGTCGATCCCGGCCTCGGCCAGATCCCGGACCAGCCCGGCCGTTTGCCGGGGGCTCAAACCCACGCTGGGCTTTATGATCGTGCCGATAACGGGACCTTCGCGGACCCCGACGAGGTCCCGGGTGCCTTGGATGCCGAATCGCGGGCCGGGATAGGCCTCCGCGAAGGCGGGCGGCAGCTCGACCTTCAGCAGCCGCAACCCCGAGAGCTCCCTGAGCTCCGACAGGTTGCCGGAAACCGTGGACAGCAGCGTGGGTAGGTTCGTGCCCACGTTCTCCAGAGACCAGGAGACCGTCACCTCGGCACGCTGGTACCGTGCGGGCCGTTCCCCGTTGGCGTCGGGCCCCGGCAGGCTCGGGGTCTGGACGGTTTCGAGGTCTTCTACCCGCTCCACTCTGGCGCGGAAACGCTCTTGCAGCTCCTCGGTCTCTCCGGGGACCGCCACGTTCGTGCCCGAGGACTGCTCGCCGGCCAGGACCTCGGCCGCGTCCTCGCTGCGGTGGGGGGTCTCGATCAGGTACGTGGCTAGGATGCGGTCCGTGGGCACGGCCCTCCCTCCACCCGGTCACTCGTGGCGATCACGGCGTCCGGCCCGCAGACCGGACGGAGCCTGCATCGTAGACGGAGGAGATGGCTTCGCGCAGGGGCTCGCCCTCGCGCAGCCCCCGGGTCCTCGCGGTTTCGTTGAGGTGCGAGATGACGCCGTTCTCCCAGTGGTCGCGGGCATCCCCGATCTTCGCCGACTCGCTGCTGACGGTGCCGGCCGCGACGCCCCGTTGCTCCAGCATGTCGAGGGCGGCGATGCCGGCGTTCTCTTTGCCCACGCCCGCGTCGTTGAAGAAGACCGCGCCGAGCCGGTGCTCGCAGGCGAAGCCGCCGGAACTCACCCCCCCGTGCGAGGCCGACACCACGATCTGGTCCGTGTCCCCCTCTTCCACGTGCGTGATGGAGTCCATGATTATCACCTTGCTCCCGCCGAACTCCGCCACCGTTTCCCTCGCCATGATATGCCTCCGTTTCGCGGGGTTTGCCTGGATAGATCACCGCCGCGCGGTCGGGTCAGGACTTCGCCCGGCCCTAGTCTTTGCCGAGCTCGATCATTACCTTGATCTGGTCCTGCCCTCCGTCTATCCGGCGGAAGGCTTCCGGCGCTTCGTCGAGGCGGATGCGCTCCGTTATGAACGGTTTGAGGTCGATCTCCCCCCGGTTGACCAGTCTCGCGACGTCCTCGAAGTCGCCGGAGGTGTACGTCAGGCACCCCTGGGCCGTTACCTCGCGGGTGACCAGCAGGTTGGCGTCGAACGGGATCTCCCCCGGGTACAACGCGACGGCCACCACCATCCCCCGCGGCTTGCACAGGCGGACGGCTTCGGTGAAGCTGCCCTGCGAGCCGGACGTAACGACCACGGCGTCGAATCCCTGACCGTCTGTAAGATCCAGGCCCTCCTCCACGGTGTCCGCGGTGCCGGCATTGACGGGCCTGCAGGGACCCAAGGAGGCCACGAAATCCAGGTTGTAATCCTTGACGTCGGTGACCATCAGCTCCGAGACTTCTGTCCACTGGCAGAGGCGGACCACCAGGCTGCCGATGGTGCCGGCCCCTAGCACCGCCACCTTGCTCTCCGGGCCGATCCCTCCGGTGCGAAAGGCCCTGTAGGCCACGGCGAGGGGTTCCAGCATCGCCCCCTCCTCGTAACTTACGGAGTCTTCGAGCTTGTGAACGACGGTTTCGGGCGCGACGATGCGCTCGCTGAAGGTGCCGGCCCCGCCCCCCCCGGGCACCCGCTTGTTCCTGCAG
>CAXTDD010000642.1:0-2403 GCA_964242955.1 uncultured Rubrobacteraceae bacterium
CTCTTTCTTCAGCAGGCGGCCGGCATTCTCACCGTGGGTTCATAACACCCTCTAGTAGAAGTCTGCCCAAGAGCAAAGCACCTAAGGACAAACCCAAGGCCGTCTGGGCAGGTCTCGCGAAGGACGCCGACAAAGCGGGTAGCTTGGCGTGGTATAGATGCGTTAAGGTTCTTGAAGACTCACCTTCCAATGATGAGCCACCGCCGGGTGATGTGCAGGAGCGAGACGCGCAGGCCAGCCTACAGCAGTGACTCGCGGCATTGCTACTCGTCTTTACGATTCACTGTCTCTCGCTGGAATACTGGTTTACTGAACATATACTAATTTTGTGGATCTCTTCGATCAACCAGGTGCGGACAACCTCGCCAACCGCGCCCCCCTCGCCGAACGCCTACGGCCGAAGTCCCTGGACCTGGTCGTCGGGCAGTCGCACCTGACGGGCGAGGACGGGCCGCTCTCCTCCGTCGCCGAGCGCGGCAGGATCGGCTCCCTCGTCCTCTGGGGACCGCCGGGGACGGGCAAGACGACCCTCGCCCGCGTCCTCGCCGGCACGGTCGAAGAAGAGTTCGTCCCCTTGAGCGCCGTGACGAGCGGCGTAAAGGACCTGCGCGCCGCCCTCGACGGCGCCCGCGAGCGGCTGAAGTTCGAGGACCGGGGCACCCTCCTCTTTGTGGACGAGGTCCACCGCTTCAACAAAGCCCAACAAGATGCCCTGCTGCCCGCCCTCGAAGAAGGGCTCGTGGACTTTATTGGGGCGACGACGGAGAACCCCTCCTTCGAGGTGACGGCCCCGCTCCTCTCCCGCTCGCGCGTCCTGCGGCTTCGTCCCCTCGCCGAGGGGGACTTGGGAACGCTGCTGGAGCGGGGAACCCAAGAGCTCGGCGTCTCGATCTCCGACGACGCCCGCGAGTACCTGCTCGGCCTGGCCGGCGGGGACGGGCGCAGGATGCTCAACGCCCTGGAGGTCGCAGCGGCGGGGACAAAGCAAGTCGAAGCGGCGGACGTGGAGCGGGCGGTGGGGCAGAGGGCGCTGCGGTACGGCCGCGAGGAACACTACGACGTCATAAGCGCGTTTATCAAGAGCGTCCGCGGCGGCGATCCGGACGCCGCGCTGCACTACCTGGCGAGAATGCTGGAGGCCGGGGAGGACCCCGTCTTCGTCGCCCGCAGGCTAGTCATACTCGCCTCAGAAGACATCGGTAACGCCGACCCGCACGGCCTACCGCTCGCCGTGGCCGCCACTGAGGCCGTCAGGCTCGTGGGTATGCCGGAGGGCCGCATCCCGCTCGCCCAGGCGACCACCTACCTCGCCTCCACCGCGAAGTCCAACGCCGCCTACTCCGGCATCAACAACGCCCTGGACGACGTGCGGCGTCAGACCACCCCCGAGGTCCCCTTGTTCCTGCGCAACTCCCGCACGGACCTAATGCGGAGCGAGGGCTACGGCGCCGGCTACCGCTACGCCCACGACGACGAACCGGAGGGTATGAACGACCATTACCTGCCCGGGGAGTTGAGGGGCCGCGTCTACTACGAGCCGAAGAAGAGTGGGGCGGAGGCGGAGGTCAAGGCGCGGTTGGACCGGTGGAGAGAAGAAAGAGAGAAGCGGAGCCGATAAACTCCGTGGATGCTATCCGGTGAGCGCCCGGATCAGGTATA
This sequence comes from uncultured Rubrobacteraceae bacterium, assembly GCA_964242955.1. Taxonomy (GTDB): domain Bacteria; phylum Actinomycetota; class Rubrobacteria; order Rubrobacterales; family Rubrobacteraceae; genus Rubrobacter_D. Next base: position 1,660 of record CAXTDD010000642.1, read on the forward strand.
GAACTATGTCATGCGTCACATGACACAGCAAGGGCGGGACGACTTCCACGTGTAGCCCGGCTCAGGCTCCGGTCGTGCGTTCGGCCTCAGGATCGTCGGTTCCGCCCGCCTCCTCCTGACGCCTGATACCTGATGCCTGATGCCTTCCGTCAAGCGGCGTCTTCTCGTTGGTCGCGAGCAGGAGGCTCAAAAACACGAAGGGCTCGATCCAGATCACGTACGGGTAGAACCAGTAGTTGACGGTGAGCTGGAAGGCGATGATGACCGCGGCTGAAAGCGCCGCGAGGCGCCTGACGGTGCGTTTGCGCGGCACGAACGCGACGAGTAAGGCGAGGAAGATCGCGAACGCGGTAAGTGGTCGTTGCAGGAACGCGAGGTCGGGCACCTGGGTGAAGATGGTCCACGGGCTTACCCGATCCCCCTGGAAGGCCAGGGTCTTCTGGTAGAAGAGCTTGGCGGCTTCGACCGGCTGGCCCGGGAGCAGCAGGACCGCGAAGCTAACCAGCACGACGCCCGCGCCGCCGAGGACGTAGTCTGTAATCGGGCGCCGTCTCCAGCCGTCGTGGGCGAGCCAGAGGGGACCCAGGATCAGGGGGAAGAGCTTGACGGCGAAGCCCGCGGCTACCGTCGCGCCGCGGGCGAGGGAGGATGAGGCCGCGGCGAGTCCTACAGCCATCACGGCCGCCCCCCTCACGTCGTTGGTGGTGTTGTTGGGGGCGGAGATGGTGTAGGGCAACGCCGCCC
>CAXTDD010000643.1:0-2400 GCA_964242955.1 uncultured Rubrobacteraceae bacterium
ACTCCGAGTACCGCTACTCGGGGAGGCCGCTGGAAGCCCTCCAGGGCCTCGACACCGAAGACCGCGTGATCTACGTCGGCACCTTCAGCAAGGTCCTCTTCCCTTCGCTCAGGCTCGGCTACCTCGTGGTTCCGCCGGACCTGGTGGATGCCTTCGTCTCGGCCCGCGAGCTCTCGGACCGGCAACCGCCCGGGCCTGTCCAGGCCGTCCTCGCGGAGTTCATCGCCGAGGGCCACTTCGCCCGCCATCTCCGCCGCACGCGCTCCCTCTACGCCGAACGCCAGGCCGTCCTCGTCGAGGAGGCCCGCCAACACCTCGCCGGCCGGCTCGACGTTCCAGCCGCCGAGGCCGGGATGCACCTCGTGGGATGGCTACCCGAAGGAGAAGAAGACCGCGAAGCCTCCCGCCGCGCGGCCAACCTCGGGGTGGAGGCACCGGCCGTCTCCCTCTACGGCACGCCGCCCGACGGGCGCGGCGGCCTCATGCTCGGCTACGCGGCCGTCGATGAAGCCGGGATCAGGACGGGCGTGCGCCGCCTGGCCGAAGCTCTGGAATAGGCATCAGGTGTCAGGCTGCGGGCATCAGGGAACGTAGGCCCGGAAACGAATCGCCAGAGGCGCTACCATCGACGGCGATTTTGGTGGGGACGACCGCCGTCGAACCGGGAAGCTGACGGCTGGCGCCTGAAACCTGATGCCTCAAACAAAGGAGGAACGTGGCGGAGAGCAGAAGTTCCGGCGTGGCGATGTGGTACAGGGAGCTTGGGGAGGGGGATGCGGACCCGCTCCTGCTGCTCCACGCCTTCCCGCTCAACGGCAAGATGTTCGAGCCGCAGTTGGAGGCGCTCTCGGGTGGTCGCCGCGTCGTCGTGCCGGACCTCCCGGGCTTCGGGTTCTCCCCGCGCACGCCCGCTCAGCCGGACGTCGGGTACTACGCCGGGTGCGTCAGGAACCTTCTGGACAGGTTGGAGATACCGAGGGTAGTTCTGGGCGGCGTGTCGATGGGCGGCTACGTGGCCTTCGAGTGCGTGCGGGCGTTTCCGGCGAGGATCTCCGGCCTCGTACTCGCCAACACCCGGCCCGATCCGGACACAGAGGAGATCCGCGAGTCTCGAAAGGAGATGGCCCTCAGGGTGGCGAGGGACGGCGTGGGCGTCCTGCCGGAGCTCCAGATGGAGCGGCTCCTCTCCCCCCAGACCCGCCGGGAGGACGGGAACCTCGTCGAGAAGGTGCGGTCCATCATCCTGGAGAACACGCCGGACGGGGCCGTCGCGGCCCTGGGCGCCATGCGCGAGCGCCCGGACTCGACCCCTACCCTCGGGAAGATAGCCGTCCCGACCCTCGTCGTCGGGGGCGAAGAGGACGCCATCTCCTCACCCGAGGTCATGGGTGCTATGGCGGAGAAGATACCGGACGCGCGCCACGTCACCCTTCCCCGCGTCGGCCATCTCTCGAACCTCGAAGATACGGACGGCTTCAACGGGGCCGTGGGCCGGCTTTTGGAGGAGCTGTAGATTCCGGCGCGTTCGGGTAGAATCCCGTTTCGTGACTACGCTGGCGCACGTCTCTGATCTCCACTTCGGGCGGCCCGCCGTCTCCGAGAGGCTCGAAGCACTCAGGGAGTTCATGGCGAAGGCCGGGCCGGACGCGATCGCGGTCTCCGGCGACCTCACGCAGCGGTGCACGAACGGGGAGTTCAGGAAGGCATGCGCGTACCTGGAATCCCTGCGGGAGATAGCGCCCTGCCTGGTCATCCCGGGCAACCACGACATCCGCTGGCTCGGCGCCGTCGCCAGGAACCTGGGCTTCGCGGGGCTTCTTCGGGAGCAGGCCCATAACTTCAAGTACTCGCGCTACCGCAGGTATATCTCGGAGGATTTGAGTCCTTGGCTGGAGGTGCCGGGGGCGGTAATAGCGGGCCTGAACACGGCGCACGGCATCTCACGGGGGTCGCTCACCCGGCGGTTCCGGGATCTCGGGGTGATCGGGCACGTCAAGCGCGCGGACATCGAGCGCGTCAAGCAGGCCTTCGGCGGGGCCGACCCGGAGGCCGCCAGGATCGTCATGATCCACCACAACCCCATCCGCGGCGAGCTCTCTGGCCGCCACGGCCTGGCGAACACGCAGCAGGCCCTCCACGCCTTCTCGGACCTCGGCACGGAGCTGGTCCTCTGCGGCCACGATCACCAGGACGCCGTCCACACCATCGAGAGGGGCGCCCACGGTCTCATCATCTCCACGGCCGGTACCATCTCAAACCGCCTCAAGCCCGGACGGGCCTCCTCCTTCAACCTCGTCGAGATCGACGCCGACAACCTGCGCATAGTCGCCCACGCCTGGCGCAAGGACGCGGGCTTCGTCCCTTCCGAAGACCGCTCTTTCCCCCGCAGGACCCTCTCCC
>CAXTDD010000644.1:0-2396 GCA_964242955.1 uncultured Rubrobacteraceae bacterium
CTGCAAAGATCGCGCAAACCTGCAGCGGCGGTTCAGGGTTCGGCCCCCGCCGCTGGCGTTGGGTAAGCACCTGAAGAGACGGATGGTGACGCTTACTTGATACGTCGCGCCGAGCATCCTGCCGGTCTGGACGTTGGTATCCGGCCGACCCTTTGTACCCTTCGGGCGTACAGGCGCACAAGGGAGGCGGCATGGAAGTTCAGACGGTAACAGAACAGGCGCTCTTCGCAACGATGAGGATAGAAACCGACACCCCGGACGGCGTCGGCACGGGCACGGCGTTCAGCTTCGGCTACGCGCACGACGGCCGGGAGTGGGGCTTCATGGTCACGAACAAGCACGTCATCGCCGGTGCCACGACCGGCCGCTTCTTTTTCACCAGGGGCGAAGGTGACAGACCGCTCGTGGGCGAGCGCTACGACTTCGAGATTTCGGATTTCGCGGCCCTGTGGCACGGACACCCGGACGCCGACGTGGACATAACCGTGGCGCCGATGGGCGGGCTAATACACTACATGGGCAGCCGGAGTATGCGGCCGTTCTTCAGGTCCATTCCCAGCAATTACGTGCCGACAGAGGAAGAAGTGAGGGACATGGACGCGGTGGAAGACGTGATGTTCGTCGGCTACCCGAACGGCATCTTCGACACCAAGAACCTCATGCCCATCGTGAGGCGGGGAATCACCGCTACCCCCTTCCAGATCGACTACGAGGGCGAACCGAAGTTCCTCATAGACGCCTCGGTGTTTCCCGGTTCCAGCGGGAGCCCGGTCTTCTTGTTCGATTCCGGCGGCTACATGAGCAGAACCGGCACGTACAACCTCGGCGTCTCGCGCGTCATGTTCTTGGGCGTCATCTCGGCGGTCGCCATCGCGGAGCAGCGCGGTCGCATCGACTTCGCGCCCATACCCACGCAGCAGACGCCCATCGTGAGGATGGACCAAATGCTGAACCTTGGCATCGTGTTCAAAGCCTCCACGGTCGTGGAAGCCGCGAGAGACCTGCTGCGGACCCGCGGCGAACTGTAGCCCCACGGTGCTGTGGGGCCGGAACAGCAGTCCGCATACCCTGCCGACGCCCGTCGTCCTGGCCTTCCAGGCCGGCATCCCAGCACCCCGTCCATCGCCCCCACTGCGGCGTCGCGCAAACCGAGGGCGACGCGGCATTAAGTGTCGAGGAACGAGCTCTCCGCTCCAGTGCGGGCGCGCCTTCGGGGGTTCTACTGGTCGCGCCCGGGAGCCTCAGCAGACCGGCCAGAGGTCGGAGGGACGCCCGGGGAACAGCGCCTTGAGCAAGACCCGGGCGTCCCCCTCGCCCGGAGAACAGTCCGCGAAGGCGCGGTCGAGCTCCTCGAGCGAACGGTGACCGAAAAGGAGCTGCAGGAAGGTGAGGCCGGGGAAGGCCGCGTCCCCGCCCTCCCCGACCATGGGCTTCCACCCCTCCGCCGAGACCAGCTTCCCTCTCCGCATTTCCAACCGGAGGCCGTCCCCGTAGAAGCTCAACCTCAGGTCGCCCGTGTGGTTGGCGGCGACCGAGTTTGCCAGCCGCCGCTCTAGCACCGACGCCACCTTCTCGAGGAAGGCGGGCAGGTCGGGCACCCGCACGTAGAAGGAGTAGTGGTCCTCGCGGTCGAGCCGGTGGAGGGGCGGCTCCGGGACGGCCTCGTAGAAGGGGTGGTGCTCTCCCAATACGAACGTCACCGACGTGAACCCTTCGCCGTCCGTGGCGAGCTTCCGGCCTATCTCTTTGAGCTCGCCCAGCACGGAGGGGGTGGCCGCGAGCCAGGAGACGCCATTTGCCAACTCGTAGCCGTCCACCTGCAGGTTCCCCTCCCGGAGGTTACGGGTGTGGCAGACGTACACGGCAGGCTCGCCCCCCGCGTCCACCAGAACCTTTATCCCCAGGGACTCGTCGCTCCCAGGGCTGCGCCCGGCCACCTCGTAGCGCCACAGCGCCTCGCCGCGCGGGCAGGTGAGCAGGTAGCGCCCCCTCCCCCGGCGGTGCAGGCCCGAGAGGAAGACCGCGTCCGACGCCTCGGCGGGGCGCAGCCGGTAGGGCCCGGGCTTCCCGTTCTCTTCGCCGCTCTTCCATTCGTTCGGCAGGTCGGGGGCGTACATCTTGCGCCCCGCGCCCATCCACACGGCCATCTCGTAGCCGAAGCGGCGGTAGTAGTGGGGTATCCCGGCTATGGCCTGCATCAGGTGACCGCGCTCGGCGCTCCAGCGGTGTAGCACCCCGAACTGCTCCCCCCCCAGGCCGCGCCCCCGGTAGTCCGGGTGGGTGCCGACGAGCTCGGGCAGCCCGGCGTCGAACTCCACGCCCTCGTAGGAGAACCTCTGCGGGATGAGGCAGGCCGAAGAGACGATAGCCTCTATGGCCGTGTCCTCTACCACGGG
>CAXTDD010000645.1:0-676 GCA_964242955.1 uncultured Rubrobacteraceae bacterium
TCGGGGGGGGGGGGGGTGGGGTTGCAGCCAGGCGAGCACCTGCCGCTCGGGGACGGCGAGGCCGTCGAGCACGTCGACAAGCTCTCCGTCCCAGGCGCCGGCGGTCACGACGAGCCTGTCAGCCTCGTAGGTTCCGCGGTCGGTCCGTACCCGTACTCCGCCTTCCAGCGGCTCCCATTCGAGGACCCTCTCGCGGGCGTGGATCTCGGCCCCGCGCGCCTGCGCGGCCGTCACGTAGGAGACGATGCTCCTCTCGGGCGCCAGAAACCCCCCGTCGGGCTGGACGAGGGCCAGGTGGTCGGCCGGCAGGTGGTAGCCGGGATGGCGGCGGTGCAGCTCGGCGCCGGTCAGGACCTCGTGGGGGATGTCGTGGAGCTTGCACGACTCCCAGGAGCCCTTGAAGACCCAGGAGTTCTCGGGACCCGAGTCTATGGAGCCCGTGGTGTAGAGGAGCTGCTCGTTTGCCTCGTGCTGGATCTCGCGCCACAACTCGTAGGCCCGCCGGAGCAGCAACACGTAGGACGGGTCCTCGTAGTAGGCGAGCCGGATGATGCGCGTGTGGCCGTGCGAAGAGCCCATCGCGTGCGGGACGCCGAACCGTTCCAGCCCCAGCACCCGCTTTCCGCGCCGGGCCAGGTAGTAGGAGGCCGCGCTCCCCATCCCCCCCCCCCCGACG
>CAXTDD010000645.1:720-2390 GCA_964242955.1 uncultured Rubrobacteraceae bacterium
CCGCCGTTGGACGACTGCCTGGCGGGCGCGTTCGGGCGGGCGTTGGCCGTGGCGACCGGACGCCCTTCGGAGCGGTGCCCGTCCTCGGTGGGCTCCGAGCGGATGCGGGCGTTCTCCGGGTCGAAGAAGGGCGTTGGGGACACTTTGGCGGGGATGGGGCGGCCGTTTATCTCGACGATGAGGTTGTTGCCGGGCCAGGAGTGGGCCGTGTCCAGGTAGGCCATCGCGAGCATCCTGCCGACGCTGTGGCCCATCGCGCTCGAGGTGACGCGCCCGATCTGGCGGTCGCCCGGCATCGCGGCGTCCTCCTGCTCGCCGGCCTCGGCCCCGGTCTCGATGGTCTCGCGAAAAGTCGCCACGTCGCCGACGCTGTAGACCTTAGCACCAGGGGCGGCCGGGACCTCGCTCTCCAGGGTGAGGCCCACCCAGCGGCGCTCCAGGCCGCGCTCCTGGATACGCAGCAGCGCTTCGCGGCCGACGAAGTCGCGTTTTTCGAGGCGGACAAAACACGACAATCCCACGTGGAACGGGGTGTCGTCCTCGCTTATGTCGGGGCCGTAGAGGGGCAGGCCCTTCTCGATGCGCAAGCTCTGCATCGTCTCGACACCGTAGGGCCTGAGGTCGAACTCGCGGCCCTTCTCCAGGAGGAACTCCCACAGGGCCCCGGCCTGGTCCGCCGGGGTGTAGAGCTCGTAGCCGAGCTCGCCGGTGTAGCCGGAGCGCGAGATCAGGACCTCAACCCCCCCGATGCGGCACGGGGCGAAGCGGAAGAACCGTAGCTCGTCGAGGTCAACGCCCTCTACGACGGTCTTGAGGAACCTGCGGGAGCGCGGGCCCTGCACGACCGGGAGGGCTATGGCGGCGGTCACGTCCGTGACGTAGGCGCTGGAGCCCGCGGCGTGCTCGGAGATCCAACGGTAGGCTTTGAGGCGCGGGCCCGAGCCCGTGACGATCATGAAGTGCTCGTCGTCGAACTTGTAGGCGGTAACGTCGTCGACGATGCCGCCCTCCTCGTTGCACATCGTCGAGTAACGCAACTGCCCCGGCTGCATGTCCTGGACCTCGTTGACCAGCAGGCGCCTGACGAGCCGCTCTGCCCCTGGACCCTTTATGTCCACCTCCCCCATCGTGGAGAGGTCCTGCATGCCCAGGTTCCTCCGCACGTTGAGGTGCTCCTCGACGGGCGAGGTGTACGAGGTCGGGAACATGTAGTCCCCGCCCCCCTTGACGAGGTTCCTGGCCGCGCGGAAGTGGAAGTCGTACAGCGGCGTTCTTCTCTCGGTCATCGGACGGTCCTTTCCCTCCCTACAGACGCATCGGCAGACATTGTACCCTCTCCTACAACATCAGCTACAGTCGTCCGGCAAGCGCCGGGACCCAGTCTTCACGAGAGGCCCACGATCTCGCCGTTTTCGTCTATGTCTATGCGCGTGGCGGCGGGCGTGGCGCTCAAACCCGGCATGGTCCTCATCTCGCCGCACAAAGGGTAGATAAAGCCGGCCCCCACGGAGGCCCGCACCTCCCGCACGGGCAGCGTCCAACCTGTCGGCGCCCCCAGAAGCTTCGGGTCGGACGAGATGGAGAGGTGCGTCTTGGCCATGCAGATCGGCAGGTGCCCGAAGCCGTTCTTCTCGTAGGAGTCGAGCTGCTGGGACGCCTTCATGTCGTAG
>CAXTDD010000646.1:0-2384 GCA_964242955.1 uncultured Rubrobacteraceae bacterium
ATCTATATCCCCCCCGGTCTTCTTGGCGACCCGGAGCTTCTCCCCCGAGTCCGTGAACCGGTAACCGACCTTTGTCGGCTCCCCGCTGCCGGGGTCGACCAGCATCACGTTCGAGATGTCTATCGGGGCGTCGAAGGTGAAGAGCCCCTGCTGGTTGTTCTGGCTCGGACGGGCGTGGCGCGTGCGCTCGTCTACGCCGTTCACGACCAGGCGGTTCTTCTTGGGTATTACCCGCTCGACCTCGCCGCGCTTGCCTTTATCTTTGCCGGAGATCACCACGACGGTGTCCCCGCGCTTTATCTTGAGAGCCATAAGCTAGAGCACCTCCGGGGCCAGCGAGATGATCCTCGTGTAGCCCTTATCCCTGAGCTCGCGCGCCACCGGGCCGAAGATACGCGTCCCGCGCGGAGCCCCGTCCTGGTTGATGATGACGCCGGCATTCTCGCCGAAGCGGATGTACGAACCGTCGTCCCGGCGCGTCTCCTTCTTCGTCCGCACCACGACCGCCCGCACGACCTCGCCCTTCTTGACCGCGCCGCCGGGGTTGGCCTCCTTGACCGTCGCGACGATCACGTCGCCCACACCGGCATTACGCCGCTTGCTGCCGCCGAGAACCCGGATCGTCAGGATGCTCCTGGCGCCCGTGTTGTCGGCGACCCTTAGTCTGGATTCCTGCTGGATCACTACTCGGCCCTCGACACGACGTTTGCCAGCCGCCAGCGCTTGCGCGCGCTGATCGGGCGCGTCTCTATGATCCTGACCGTATCCCCCACGCGGGCCTCGTTGGCCTCGTCGTGCACCATGAACTTCTTCGAGCGGCGCACGCGCTTCTTGTACTTGGGGTGCCTGACCAGCGCCTCCACAGAGACCGTAACGGTCTTCTCCGGGGCGTCGGAGACGACGAGCCCGACCCGCTCCTTGCGGCGGTTCCGCTCGGTGTCGGTCTGGATCTGCCCCTCATCCTGGTCGAGCGCCGGACCCTTCGCCGGGCCCGGGTCTAGGCCCGCCTCGACGGACGCGCCGCCTTCGGCACCTTCGATGAGGTCTTGCGGCGTCTCGGGAGGTCGGTCCTCCGTGGTGTTTTCCGGGTTGCCCTCGGGCGCCCCGTTCTGGTTTTTCTCTTCCTCAGTCACTATCCGTTCTCCTGCTGTTTCTGGTTCAGGACGGTGAGTATCCTGGCTATGTTCTTGCGGACCTCTTTGATCTGTCCCGTGTTCTCCAACTGCCCGGTGGCGTGCTGGAAGCGCAGGTTGAAGAGCTCGCGCCGCGTATCGGCGAGGCGGCTCTCAAGCTGCGTAACGTCCAGCTCGCGCACTTCCGCGACCTTCATCTACTGCCCCCCTGCCCGCGAGAGGAAGCGGGTCTTTATGGGGAGCTTCTGGGCGGCGAGGCTCATGGCCTCCCGCGCCAGCGGCTCGTCCACGCCGCTCATCTCGAACATCACGCGTCCCGGCTTGACCACGGCGACGTAGCCCTCCACGGAGCCCTTGCCGCTTCCCATGCGGGTCTCGGCCGCCTTCTTGGTGATGGGCTTGTGGGGGAAGATGTTGATCCAGACTTTCCCCCCGCGCTTGATCTTCCTGGTCATCGCGATACGGGCCGCCTCTATCTGGCGGTTGGAGATCCAGGCCGGCTCCAAAGCCTGCAGCCCGTACTCGCCGAACTGCACGTCGGTGCCGCCCTTGGCCTGGCCCCGCATCTTGCCCCTGTGGGGCTTCCTGTACTTGAGCTTCTTCGGTACCAGCATCGTTCTACCGCCTGATCGCTTCTGGCTGCTCATCGTGGACGCCGTGGTTGATCCAGACCTTCACACCGATCTGGCCCATCTGCGTCTTCGCCTCACGAAAGCCGTAATCTATGTCCGCGTCCAACGTGTGGAGAGGAACTCGACCCTCGGAGATCGTTTCGGACCGGCTCATCTCGATACCGCCGAGCCTTCCGCCGCACTGGATCCTGGCGCCCTGCGCCCCGCTCCTCATAGAGCTGGTCAAGGCCCGCTTCATCGTCCGCCGGAAAGCCGCCCGGCTCACGAGCTGCTCGGCGATGGACTCGGCCACGAGAGCCGCGTTAAGCTCTGGCCGCGGGACCTCGCGGACGTTGACCTGCACCTTCTTCTTGGTGAGGCGCTCGAGCTCGTTCCTCAACGCGTCGACCTCGGAACCGCCCTTGCCGATCACGATGCCGGGCCTAGCCGTGTGGATGTCCACCGCGATCTCACCCTGCTCGGCGGCCTTGCGGATCTTGACGTCGGCGATGCCGGCGCGCGTGAGCTTCTTCTCGATGTGATCCCGGATCTTGAGGTCCTCGCCGAGCAACTCGGCATAATCCCTGTCCGAATACCAACTGCTCTTGAAATCTACCTTCTCACCCTTGCGCTTTACGCC
>CAXTDD010000647.1:0-2383 GCA_964242955.1 uncultured Rubrobacteraceae bacterium
CTACGAGATAGCCCGCGCCGCCCGCCTCCTCGACGGCCACTTCCCCGACGCGGGCATCGCCGCCGAAGTCCTGACCCGCGCCGTCGAACAGGCGCTAGAGACCGGCGTCCCGCTAGTAGACGTCGCCTACATGAACGTGACGAGCGAGGACTTTTAGTCCTCCGCAGCACGCCGCCCTACGGGCGGCTTTCAGCCTAAAAACCTCGGGACCGACGTGTTTCCGCGAGAGAGGCCGGGATTCGACAGCACCGCTCCACCAGCTCGATTTAGAGCCGCGGCCATCGCCTACTGCAAAAAAAGCTGAAAGCGACCGGAGGGAGCGTGCTGAGAGGCGCGCAGCGCCGTGGCGACAAGCGGAGGCGTCAGCCGGAGCGTGCTGAAAGCGGAGGCGAAGCCGAAGCGTGCTCAGACCGCCAGGTCTGACAGATCGTGTTCGGGGACTGAGAGGTTGTATGGGCGGGCTGGTTTCTCGGCCAGGACGCGGACTTTGTAGACGAAGTCGGGGACGAATTCGCCGCGGCGGACTTCTAGGATCTCGACGGGTTGGCCGGTGGCTTTGAGGGCGGCGCGGCCTCCTGGCGCGTAGCGGGCGGGACGGCTCCGGTCTACCAAGGCGCTGCCTCCTCTTCGGGCGTGGATATAATGTGGGCCGCTCCTCCGGCGGTGGTCGGGGAGTATTCTGGCACAGTCGGCGGCACGTTTGGAAGGAGATGGATGGGCGAGCGTTACGATCTTGTCGTCGTGGGCGCCGGGCCCGGCGGCGCCTCCGCGGCCTATTACGCGTCGAAGGCGGGCTTGAACACGCTGCTTCTCGACCGCCAGGAGTTTCCCAGGGACAAGCCTTGCGGCGACGGCCTGATGCCGCACGCGGCGGGCGAGATCTCGCAGATGGGCCTCGGCGATTGGTTGGAAGAACCGCACCACGGGAAGTTCACGGGGTTCTCGATCTTCACGAAGACCGCCGCCATCCATCAGGGCGTCCCCCCCACGCTGCACGGGCCGCGGGGGTACGTGATCCGGCGCGAAGAGACCGACCAGAAGCTGCTGGACCGTGCGATCGAAGCCGGGGCAGAGTTTCACCCCAAGACCCGCGCCACGGGGCTCCTGCGCTCCCCCGCCGGCGACGTGACGGGCCTGAAGGCCGACAATGGCGGGGGTTCCATAGATTTTTCCGCCCCGCTCGTCGTGGTCGCGGACGGGGTGGGCGGCTTCGAGGGCAACATGAAGGCCCACCAGAACGCCGTCGCCATGCGCCAGTATTTCGGGGGCGTGGACGGGCCGAACAGGGAGCACATTCAGGTCTTTATGACGGAAGACATGAACTCCCACGGGGCCGGCTATGGTTGGGTGTTCTACATGGGCGATGGGCGGGCCAACGTCGGGGCCGGTGTCTCCACCAGGTCTCTCGCGAAGACGGGTAGGAAACTCAAGGACTTTTTCGCGCGCTTTTTGGAAGAGCCGCGGATGGCCGGGTGGTTGCGGGACGCCGAGCCCGAGGGGCCGGCGAAGAGCTGGTCGCTCAAGATGGGGCTTTGGGGCGCGAAGCTTTACGGCCGGGGCGTCATGACCGTGGGGGATGCGGCGAGCCTGATCCACCCCATACGCGGCGAGGGCGTCGGCTACGCCATAGAGTCGGGCCGCCTCGCCGCCGCCTGGGCCCACGAGGCCCATCAGCGCAAGGACTTCTCGGCGTCTACCCTCTCCGGCTACGGGCGGCAGCTCCGGCGCCAGCGGGCGCGCGAGCACCTCTCCGGCCACGCCCTCGTGAACCTCGTGCCGAACATGGAACTGCTCGAACCGCTCTTTAAAGCCTGCGAGAGGGACGAGGGCGCCAGCCGCGCGCTGGTGGAGAGCTTCACCGGGGACGCCCCCGTCTACGGTTTGCTCAAGCACCCCGCCACGTTCGCCGCCGCGCTGCGGGACGTCGTGGGGCGGCGCATCCGCCCGTAGGCGGCGCCTGCTAACGCTTGAGCGCGACCCCGTCCACCTGGAAGGTGGTGAGCTTCTCGGCGTCGGTCTGCGCGTCGAAGCTGAGGAAGAGCGTCCGTCCCGCGAAGCGCGAGAGGTCCAGGCGCTCGCGCTCCCAGCCGGAGGCCTTGCGGCCGGTGTGCCGCTCCAGGGTCGCGACCTGCTCTCCGTTTGCGTCCGTCAGCCGGACGAGCATGTGGTCCGTGGCGGCGTCGCCCCCGGTCCTCACCTTGATCTCGTAGACGAGCTTCGAGTCGGCCGGCACCAGGATCTTCTGCCGCAGCCCGTCCTGGCCGTCGTGGTAGCCGCCGAGCCGGGCGTAGCCTTCATCGAGGATGAGATCCGCGCCGTCCCTGGCCTCCTGGCGCCACCCTACGGCCTCGCCCATCGCGCCGTTCTCCAGCCTCGGCGTGTC
>CAXTDD010000648.1:0-2381 GCA_964242955.1 uncultured Rubrobacteraceae bacterium
GCTGAAAGCGGAGGCGAAGCCGGAGCGTGCTGAAAGCTGGCGTCAGCCAGCGTGCTCTACCCTACTGGCTGGCCGCCCGTTATATCGATGGACGAGCCGTTGACGAAGCTGGCTTCTTCGGAGGCGAGGAAGACGAAGGCGGGGGCGAGTTCGACGGGCTGGCCCGGGCGTCCGGTGGGGGTTTGTTGGCCGAACACGGAGACCGTCTCGGGCGGCATGGAGGCCGGGATTATCGGGGTCCAGACGGGGCCTGGCGCCACGACGTTGGCCCGCAGCCCGTACTGGATCACGTCCTGGGCAAGACCCTCGGTGAAGGTGACGATGGCGCCTTTGGTGGCGGAGTAGGGCAGGAGGGTCGGCGATGGCTTGTACGCCTGGGCGGAGCCGACGTTGATGATGGAGCCGCCCTTCGCCATGTGCGGGATGGCGGCCTTCACCAGCCAGAACATCGCGTAGATGTTGGTCTTGAACGTGCGGTCGAGCAGCTCGCTGGAGACGTCCATCACGCCGGTGACCGTCCTCTGGTGGGCGGCGTTGTTGACGAGGACGTCTATGCCGCCGAACTCGTCCACGGCCTTCTGGATGACGGCCTGGCAGGTGGACTCTTCGCTTATGTCCCCGGGCGCCTTCACGCACCGCTTGCCCGACTCTTCGACGACGCGGGCGGTCTCCGTTGCGTCGGGCTCTTCGTTTTCGAGGTAGGAGATCAGGACGTCCGCCCCCTCCCGCGCGAAGGCGAGCGCCACGGCCCGCCCGATGCCGGAGTCGCCGCCGGTGATGACGGCCCTCTTACCCTCGAGCCTGCCGTTGCCCTTGTAGGTCTCGTAGCCGTAGTCGGGCTTGGGTTGCATCTCCGAGTCGAGGCCCGGGTGCTGGTCCATCTGGGTCTGCTCAGGGTACTCGGGCTGCGGGTACTTGGTGGTCGGGTCCTGCTGGGCGTGCTGGTCGGTCATGGGCGTTCCTTTCCGGTTGGACGTAGTCCCGCTTATACCCGGGGAGACGGCCCGCTACCCTTCGCGAGGACACCGCTCTCAGCACGCCTCGGGCCTTGGAAGGTCTTAGCCGTGCGGACCTGATCCGGGAAGCGCCGGACGCCAGGGTTCGAGTGGCGCCGGGAGTCGCGGGCAGAGACGACTGGCTAAAAGCCAACGGCTAAAAGCCAACGGCTAAAAGCCAACGGCTAAAAGCCAACGGCTAAAAGCTAATCTCATCCAACGACCGGCCGCGGGTCTCTTCGCCGAGCAGCCACACGGCGGCGGCGATGACGAGCAGGACCGCGGCGAACATGGAGAAGACGGCTATGGTGCCGAGGCCCTGCGCGCCGAGCATGACCCCGACCAGGTAAGGCCCGGCGATGCCGCCGAGACGGCCCACGCCGGCGGCCCAGCCGGCGCCCGAGCCGCGCGACGCGGTCGGGTAGAGCTCCGGGGTGTAGCCGTAGACGACGCCCCAGGCCCCGAGGTTGAAGAACGAGACCAGCGAACCCCACAGGACCAGCTCCGCCCCGGAGGCGTCGGCGGCCAGGCCCCGCAGCCCGAAGAGCAGCGCCGCGACGGCGCAGCCGAGCAGGTAGACGATGAGCGTTCCCTTGCGGCCCCACCGCTCCACGAGGTAGGCGGCGGAGAAGTAGCCCGGCACCTGGGCGAGGGTTATGAGGAGGACGAACCCGAAGGAGGTCGCGAGGTCGCGGCCCGAGGAGGCGAGGATCTGCGGCAGCCAGGTGAAGATGCCGTAGTACGAGAACACCATCCCGAACCACAGCACCCACAGCATGAACGTGCGCCGCGCGTAAGCCCCCGACCACAGCGCCCGTAACCCCCCGCTCTCGACGGGTCTTGTTCCGGGCTCGTCCACGTGACCGCCAACATCCTCGACCCCAAGCCGGGCGGCGGCCTCTTGCGCCTCGCCGTATCTTCCCTGCTTCAGCAGGTAGCGGGGGGACTCCGGCAGGCTCCGGCGCAGGACGAGCACGTACAGGGCCGGGAGCGCGCCTATCAGGAAGGCGATCCTCCACCCGTACTGCGGGATGACGAGGAACCCGATGAGGGCGGCCAGGATCCAGCCGTAAGCCCAGAAGCTCTCTAACAGCACGACCATCCGTCCCCGGTGCTTGGCCGGCGCCACCTCGGAGACGAGCGTGCTCGCCACGGGCAACTCCCCGCCGAGACCCAACCCGGTCACGAACCGTAGGACGAGCAAAGCCCCGTATCCCCACGCGAGCGCCGTAAAGCCCGTCGCCAGCGAGTACACGAGCAGCGTCCCCATGAGGACCGCCCGCCGCCCGTAACGGTCGGCGAGCATCCCGGAGGCCGCAGCCCCCACGAACATCCCGAAGAGCCCCGCGCTGATCGCGACCCCAACCTGCCCCTGCGATAACCCCC
>CAXTDD010000649.1:0-2380 GCA_964242955.1 uncultured Rubrobacteraceae bacterium
CGAGAGCGAGTTGCACGCGCTCATCTTCGAGGCGAGGGAGATCAAACGCCTCCTCCCCCGCTACAACTCCGTCGGCCGCGACGACAAGGCGAGCTGGTTCATAAGGCTCGACACTAACGAGCCCTACCCGACGCCCCTCCGGGTCTCCGAGAGCGCGCCCGAGGACGGCGTCGTCCACCTTGGGCCGTACAGGAGCGCCGGGGTACTCGACACCTGCATCGAGGCTTTGGGCAGGATCTTCCCCCTCAAGCGCTGTCCCGGGGACGGGGAACCATGCTTCTACGGCCAGATGGGCCGCTGCGCCCCCTGCGCCGGGATGGGCGAGGACGAGTACCGCCGCGAGGTCGTGGACGAGGTCGTAGCACTCCTGCGGGGCGAGGGCGGGGAGGAGCACCTGCACGCCCTGGTCCTGGAGCGGAAAAAGCTGGCCCAGGCGCTCGAGTTCGAGGCGGCGGCACGCCTCAGGGACCTTATAGCGGGCATAGAGCGCGTGCGGCTCGCCCGGTCGGTCGTGAGCGGGGAGGGCGCCCAGGCCGTCGTCGCCCCTTCGACCGAGCCCGGCGTCATCGAAGTGTTCGCGCTCTCTGATGGACGTCTGGTAAGCCACCGCGGCTTCGAAGCCGGGGACGCGGCGGGCCTGGCGGCTTTTGCCGAAGAGGCTATGGAGAGGCAGGAGGGTCTTCTACCCGCTGGCAAGAACGGTTCCAACGAGGCGCGGATCGTGGCGGCCTACCTCAGGCGGCGTTCCGGGGTGGTCGAGGCCGTGCGGCTGGGGGAGGCCGAGGACCTGGTAAGGGCCGCCGGGAGGGTCGTCGAGGCGGTCGGGGAGCCCGAAGTCCCGCTCGACTAAGAGGTTTCAGGCATCAGGTTTCAGGTCGCCTCCTTCGGGGGCT
Organism: uncultured Rubrobacteraceae bacterium; assembly: GCA_964242955.1. Taxonomy (GTDB): domain Bacteria; phylum Actinomycetota; class Rubrobacteria; order Rubrobacterales; family Rubrobacteraceae; genus Rubrobacter_D. The sequence continues at coordinate 894 of CAXTDD010000649.1, forward strand.
TTCAGGTTTTGGAACGCAAGGTCGGCAGCGGCTCGCGCGACGCCGGTTCACGATAAAGGTACTGGACGATGAACGGCGGCGTCGACCGGCACCCCTGATGCCTGTAGCCTGAAACCTGATGCCTATAACACGCTTATCATGCTAAAATCGGGGCGACCGCGTGGCGGTTTTGGATTTTCGCAGAACGAGGTAAAAGCAGGCGATGGTGCAGGATCTACAGGGCGTTACGCGCAGGATACTTCTGGTAGACGACGAGCCGTCGCTCCAGAAGATGCTCACGCACGCGCTGGAGCGGGAGGGGTTCCAGATCCAGGTCGCCGGCGACGGCGAGGCCGCCCTTGAGGCCTTCAAGAGCTACGAGCCGCACCTCATAGTGTTGGACATCATGCTACCGAAGCTCGACGGTACGGAGGTCATCCGGCGCATCCGGGCGCAGAGCGAGGTGCCGGTCATCATGCTGACGGCCAAGGACGACGAGATCGACCGGGTCGTGGGCCTCGAGCTCGGCGCTGACGACTACGTCACCAAGCCGTTCGCCGTTAGGGAGCTGGTGGCCCGCGTGCGCGCGATCATGCGCCGCGCGGCCGTCCCCGCCGGGCAACGCCCCGACGAGCTCACCTACGACAGGCTGCGCATCAACCTTCCGAGCCGCCGCGTCTCCGTGGACGGCGCCGAGGTCGACCTCACCTACACGGAGTTCGAGCTCTTGGTGACCCTGGCCTCAAGCCCAGGCCGGGTGTTCTCGCGCAGCGCGCTCCTCCGGCGGGTCTGGGGCGACGAGTTCCGCGACGAGCGGACCGTCGACGTCCACATCCGCCACCTCCGCGAGAAGATCGAACGCGACCCCCGTAACCCCGAGTTTATCCACACCGCGCGGGGTGTCGGATATGTTTTCCGCTAAGAAGAAGCCCGGCCGAACCCCCCGACGCAAGGGCATGAGGCTGCCCTCCCTGGATGGCCTCAGGCCCCACCTGAGCATCCGCGTCTGGCTGACGGTCCTGTTCGTGCTCGTCACGGCCATCTCGGCCGTCACCGCCTACGGCATCGTGCGCCCCATCCTGGAGACCTCCCTGAGCCGGGCGAGCGACGCTCCCTTAAGGCAGGTGGCCGAGCAATGGGGGTCTCAGATGCGGCGCGACGACCACCCGAGCACCCAGGACATAGAGAACTTCGCGGAGACCAGGAACCTCCAGTGGGGAATCGTACGGTTCGAGGGCGGACAGGAGGACAGAACCGTCTTGAGGCTCCAGGGCGATAACGACCTCGAACCGTTGCCGGGGGTCGTCAAGAACTCTCTGGAGGCGCAGGCGCCGAGGTGGAACACCGTCCCGATCCAGAACGACCCGCGCGCGGGCTGGCGGCAGGCCACCTACGCCGTCCCTATAGGGGGCGTTACGGACGGAGGACGCGAGGTAGAGAACACCGCCATCGTCTTCAACAGGTACTACACCAGTAGCGAGATAGAGAACGTCGAGGCCACGCTGGAC
>CAXTDD010000650.1:0-2371 GCA_964242955.1 uncultured Rubrobacteraceae bacterium
CGCGCCGGTTCTAGAGGCGGCGTCACTACGGCCCATCGCAGCATGATAACCCGCCCGCGAAAGGGGGAGAGGCCGGGAGGACGCACCCCCGAACACCATCTACACGAGATATGGTAGCGGGGGGATATCCCACGCGCCACGCCTTGCGGATCACGAGAAAACCCCGCCAGGGCACCCACCTTGTTGGCCGGGTCTCCTTGCAAGGATTCAGCGCGTCGGGGTGAGGTCCGCGGCGTACTCGCGGCGCCGGGCGAAGCACCTCCGGCCGGCCCGCTCGAAGGCGGCAGACATCGGCGCGTTGGAGACGTCGGTGTCGCCGCCGTTTCGGGTTTCGAGCAGCGTGGCGGTGCCGGCGCTGGATGCGCGGTAGACGGGAATGTTAGAGTGCCAGGGAGATGGAGAGATACGCGCATTACTGGATCTGCAAAGCCGCCCGCCTGCGAATACGCCAATGCCTATGCGCGTGTCTGCAGGCCGGTAACTCAGGGGTTGGAGCGCCCGTCTCTTAAACCGTCGCGGGTTCGAGTCCGTCCCGGCCCACCTTTGTCGTTTTCGTCGCATTACTTTGTAGAGGCGTGATATATTGACCGGCGTCGCAAATCCTATGGAGAATATCCCGGATCTGGTACGCCCGGGGACCGTCTTTCTCTCTTACCGGGGCTCGGAGTCGCATGGGACGACGCTGCCGTCGGAGGATGAGTTCGGCACCGACGACGTTGACCTGATCGGCGCCTTCGTACACCCTTTGGAGCACTACTTCGGCTTCGGACGGAGGGTAACGTTGGAGCGGTGGATCGGTCCGTACGACATCGTCGAGTACGAGCTCGGGAAGTTCGTCTCGCTACTGCTCAAGAGCAACCCCAACGTGATCTCGCTGCTCTGGCTACCTGAGAGGAGCATTCTCGTCTCCTCGCCGGCCCACGAGCGTCTGGTCGAGAACAGGCGTCTGTTTGCTTCGAAGGCGGTGTACAAGTCCTTCTGCGGCTACGCTGAAGGCCAACTGCGTCGGATGACCCGCCTGGTGGAGAACAACCCGGAGCGGGACAGGGAGATGGAGGCGCTAAACGCGGAGCTCCAGCACCGCCGCGACATGGAGAAGGCGCACGGTCGCGGCAGCTACGCCAAAGAACCCTACAAGGGCTGGTCCGCGAAGAAGCTCAGTAAACGGCTCAACGACTTGAAGGGCGTCTCGGGGTACATGGGGGAGAAGCGCCGCAAGAACGTCGAGCGGTTCGGCTACGACGTGAAGCACGGCGCCCACGCGGTGCGCCTGCTGCGGATGGGGGTCGAGTTCCTCCGGACGGGCGAGTTCCGTGTAAACCGAACCGGCATAGACGCCGAAGAGCTCAAGGAGATCAAGCGTGGACTCTGGCCGCTCGAACGAGTGCAGGTTACGAGCGAACGTCTATTTTCGGAAGCCGAAGACGCCCTCCACTCCTCGACGCTGCCCGAGAGGCCGGACAAGGATGCGGCCGAAGCTCTGCTCGTCGGTATCCTGAGAGAGCATTTCTCGACGTGCCAACCCTGAGCCGACGCGAACCTTTCGGCGCGTTAAAACCTCGTACGAAGACGTGGCTGCGGATTAGGGCCGGAAACAGGCCCTCCAACCACACAAGCCTATCAATGGAGCAACGATCGAGATGCGACACCTGGACTTCCATACCCGACGCGCCTGGTTCGACGATCCCACCGGGAACGTCTCCGGCGAAAAGCGGGGCGCGCTCGCCCGCGTCCTCGGGATGACGTGCCCTTGCTGCGGATATCCACTACTGAAGGAGAGGAGGTTGTACGAGATCTGCCCGCTATGCTGGTGGGAGGACGACGGCCTGGATGACGACGCGCAGGGAAACCCCGGAGACCTCGACAGGATTAGCGGACCGAACCGCACGACGCTACGGCAGGCACGCCAGCACTTCGAGGCACACTGCGTCACGGAGATCCCCGACGGGCGGGTCGTCCGCGGCATGAACGATCCGGAGGCGCTTGAGAACAACCGGACCGTTGTCTGGGCTCTGGACGCGCTAATCGCCGCTCCCGACGCCGCGGCGGTGAGCGGCATGCTCATACTCGCGAATCGGGCTCTCCTCAACAATATGCGCGACTTGAGAGCGGGGTTGGAGGGCATCGAGACCCGTTTTAGCGACGACGGATACCTCCTGACGGAAGAGGAAGATTGGCCGGAGGACCTGACAGGCGTTCGGTTGCGATCCCTCTCGGAGCAGATAGATAGCCTGCCTTCAATAAAGGAAAATCTCGAGACCAAGCTCGTAAAGCAGCATTGGGACGCCTATTCGTCAGAGTGGGCTCATGACATGAACGAGACGACCTATCTCGAACGGCTCTACCGCGATGACGAGCTTTCCCCGAAGTA
>CAXTDD010000651.1:0-2369 GCA_964242955.1 uncultured Rubrobacteraceae bacterium
GCCGAAGCGCTCGCGGTGCCAGCCGCCCTCGCCCGCGGCGTCGAGCATCGAGGCGACGACGTCTCTCGGGTCCCGGATCAGCAATACCATCCGGCTCTCCGGGAGCGCCTCCACGAGCAGCGGCGCCCCGACGGAGCCGTTGGGTTCCTTGACGATCAGGTACTCGCCGGGCCCCAGGTTCGGGTTCGCGTAGCGCGCCCCGTCGAGTTTCGGACCGACCGGGTCCAGCCGCGCCGGACGGGCTCGCCCATGACAAAGTCGGCGGAGCGCAGGTTCTCCTTCGGGGCGCGGGCGTAGAACTCGCCGAAGAGGGCGCCGACCATCGGCTCCTCCCAGACGCGGTGGCCCGGCATCTCCCCCATCATGCGCCGCAGCCACGTGCTCCCGCTACGCCCCGAGCCGAAGATCCAGACGAGGTTGGCAGGGTCCACCCCGCCCGCGCGCCGCTTCGCCACACCCCCGACGCGCAGCCGGTGGTAGAGGCCCCCCGCCCGCCGGTAGGCGTCCGCGAGGGCCGGGCTCCGCTTCGCCGCCCCTCGGGCCTTCCGCCAGAGCTCCCGCGCCCTATGCACGATGATCCCCGCCGGCCGCGGCGCGTGGTTTCAAGGGTGGGGTCTCCCTTCCGCCTTCCGTTGCGCCCCGGGAACGAGCCCCGGGCTCCGGAGATGGTCGCACATAACCACCCCTTTGAGTAGTGCCGACCCCGCCAGACAGTAGCCTATCTGGTGGTCGAGCTACGGGCGCGTTTTCGTCTTTGTGTTCCGAAACCCTATAAATCGCGGCCGATCTGGTCGATAATGCTTTCGGACACAATCGGTTTTCTTCTGGAGGGGGAGAGTTGAAGAACAGAGCGGCGGTCTTATTGACCCTTTGCGCGGCCCTAGCTATGGGGGCCGCGGGTGCCGGCGCCCAGGCGCAGGAGGCGGAGGCGCCCTCGCTCTCCGGGGAGTTCTCCCGGGCGGCGGACGAGTACGGCGTCCCGCAGGAGCTCTTGCGGGCGATGGGTTACGTCAATACCGGCTGGGAGATGCCGCCGCCCGAAGCGAGCCCCTACGAGCCCAACGACCCCCACGGACGCGGCGCCTACGGCCTGATGCAACTGGAGCAAAACCCCTCCAAGAACACCCTCGGCAGGGCCGCGGACCTCACCGGTCTCACCGAAGAAGAGCTGAAGAACGACCGGGCCGCCAACGTCAGGGGCGGGGCCGCGGTGTTGGCGGACATCGCGGGCGAGGACAGACCGTCGGATCTCGACGGGTGGTTCGACGCGGTGGCCGAGTACGGCGGCACGCCGCTGTACGCCGAGCAGGTCTACGAAGCTCTCCAGGACGGGGCCTCCGCCACGACGTCGGACGGCGAGAAGCTTGAATTGACCCCGCGGGAGGGGGTCGAGGCGAGGTCCGGCGTGACGAGCAAGGTGGGTGGACAGGCCCCCGGCTCGACGTGGTACGGGGCAAGCTCGCAGAACTTTACCTACGCCAGCCGGCCGCCGACCATCAACAAGGTCGTCGTCCACACGATGCAGGGTTCGTGGTCGGGCAGCCTGAGCTGGTTCCAGGACCCGGCGGCCGGTTCCTCGGCCCACTACAGCGTCAGCCGGGGTGGCAGGCTCGGCCAGTCGGTGCGCGAGGACGACATCGCCTGGCACGCCGGCTGGTGGGACACCAACAAGACGAGCATCGGCATCGAGCACGAAGGCTACGTCAGCAACCCGGGCTACTGGTACACGGACTCCATGTACAAGTCCTCCGCCAGGCTCACGGCCTACCTCGCCAAAAAGTACCGCATCCCCGTCGACCGCTCCCACATAATCGGGCACCACGAGGTGCCCGGCTGCTCCGGCCCTGGCGGCGGGGCGAACTGCCACACCGACCCGGGGTCGGGATGGAACTGGACGCGGTACATGAACCTCGTCAGGAGCTACGCGGGGGGCGGAACGTCCGCCTACGCGCTGCCCGGCGGCGGCTACAAGCAGGCGGTGGACAACAGGACGTCGGGCAGGTTCCTGGCCGCGAGCGTCTGGGGCTCCGCCGACTGGAACACTAAACGCTACGGCGCCAACTACCGCTACGTGCCGAGGTCCACCGCCGCCGCGCGCCCGGCGAGGTTCAAGGTCAACATCCCGAAGACCGGGCGCTACGAGGTCTTCGGCTGGTGGCCCTCCAACGAGGCGTACACTAACCAAGCCGTCTACTCGATAGCCACCGCGAACGGCTGGAAGCGGCGCGTCGTCAACCAGAAGTACAACGGCGGCAGGTGGGTCAGCCTCGGGACCTACAAGATGAGCCGGGGCGACGGCTGGCGCGTGATGGTCTCCAGCAAGAGCCCCGGCGCCGGCAAGATCATGGCCGACGCGGTCGGTGTGGTCG
>CAXTDD010000652.1:0-2366 GCA_964242955.1 uncultured Rubrobacteraceae bacterium
TCCGGACAGTTCCAGAAGACCTACAAGCCCCGCCACTACCTCTGCTGCGGCCAGGCAGGTCCTTTGGGATGGGAGATCCCGGCCTGCATCGGGGCGAAGCTCGGTAAGCCTGAGGACCTGGTCGTGGGCGTCGTCGGCGACTACTCGTTCCAGTTTCTCATGGAGGAGCTGGCCGTCGCCGTTCAGTACGGGGTTCCGTACGTGCTCGTCATGCTCAACAACGCTTACATGGGCCTGATCCGGCAGAGCGAGCTCAAGTACGAGATGAACTACGCGGTGGACATCGGCTACGAGGGCCCCTCAAACGACTACGGCATGGACAACGTCATGATCATGGAGGCGATGGGCGCCGTGGGCCGCAGGGTCGAGAACCCGGAGGAGATAAAAGACGCCCTCGACTGGGCCGTGCGCACCAGCGAGGAGCGGCGGGTGCCGGCGCTCGTGGAGATCATGTGCGAACGCGAGACGAACGCCGCGATGGGGCTCTCGATAGACAAGATCAACGAGTTCGAGCCGATCCTGGACGGCGGACGGGAGACGGCGGGCCAGGTAGTAGGGGGCATCCCGGAACGCGACTGAATTGGAGGCGTAGGGCTCGCCGGCCCGGCCCCGGCCCCCACGCGGCCTTGCGTCGCCGCCCCATCGTCGGGGAAGATGGGCGCCGTGAGACGGGGCGAAGATAGGGCGAAGAAGGCCGGCGGACGTCGTTCGCTCTTGTCGGGGCCCGTGGCGCTGCTGACGCTGGCGACGTTCTCGATCATCGTGGGCTTCCAGTTGCTGCTCTCGGTGGTGCCGCTCTACGCGGAGGCGACGGGGGGCGGCCTGTCGGGCGCGGGCCTCGCAACGGCCGCCTTCATGCTCTCCACGGTACTCACGCAGGTCAAGATGCCGAAGCTCCTCGGGAGCTTCGGCTACCGGAAGGTGCTGATCGCGGGCGTCCTGTTTCTCGGGTTGCCCGCGTTTCTCTACCCGCTCGCGGGCGGCGTGCCCGGGATACTAGCCGTCACGCTGGCGCGGGGCGTGGGGTTCGGCATCGTCACGGTGGTCTTCGTCGCCCTGATAGTGGAACTCGCGCCACCGGGGCGCCGGGGCGAGGCGATGGGGCTCTTCGGGGTCGCCATGACCTTCCCGAGCATCTTCTGCAACCCTTTGGGCCTCTGGCTGGTGGACGCCTCCGGCTACACGACCGTATTCATGCTGGGCGGCCTCTCCCCCCTGCTCGGCCTCTTCGCCGTCGTCCGCCTCCGCCTGGATCGCGTCGCCCGCCCGGCCGGGGGCGGCGCGGGTTTTCTCGAAGGCCTCAAGCGCGGGCCGCTGCTCAGGCTGGTCCTGATCTTCGCCACCGTCACCTCCGCCGGCGGCGTGGTGGTGACGTTCCTCCCCCTGGCCCTTCCGGGCGCGGGCATCTTCTCCCCCGCGGCGGCGCTTCTCGTCTTCGGCATCACGAGCACCGCCAGCCGCCTGTGGGCCGGCCGCTTCGGGGACCGCCGGTCCCCCCACCTCCTGCTCGTCCCCGGCCTCGTCGCCTCGGCCTGCGGCGTGGCCCTACTCCCAGAGGGCGGGCCCGCAACGCTCGTGGGGGCGCTCCTCTTCGGCAGCGGGGCCGGGCTGCTGCAGAACGCGACGCTCATGCTCACCATGAACCGGGTCGCCGAAGACGAGCGCGGCCTGGGCAGCACCCTGTGGAACGTCTCTTTCGACGCCGGCACCGGCGCGGGCGCACTCTTCTTCGGTTTCCTCGTGGGCTTTACGGGCATCGCTTCGGCCTTCTACCTCTCGGGCGCCGTCCTGCTCGCCGCCGTCGCCCTCGTCGTCTTCGACCGGCGCCGGGAGAAGCCCATAACCCGACACCCCATCACCCCGTGACACGCCGTTACGGGGCCGGGGATACTTCCCGGTTGACCAGAGATCGGGTCCGCGACCCGCGACACGACGCAGAAGAAAGGGGCGCGTCCTGGGCCTATTCGGCCGGCGGAGATCACCCACCCCCACCTTCCACGACGCCACGAGCGGCGAAGGGAGGTGCGGGTGGAGTTCATCCAACCCCTGACCCTGGCTGAGGCCCTGGAAGCCAAGAACGCGCACCCCGGCGCGGTGCCGATCCGGGGCGGCACCGACGTCATGGTGGAGCTGAACTTCGCCCGCAGCCGACCGGATGTTGTTCTGGACCTGTCCCGCATCGAAGAGCTGGAGGAGTGGGGTTCTGAGGACGGGGTTTTGCGTGTTGGAGCCGGGGTGAGTTATACGCGCGTCATCGAGGAGATCGGGGACCGTTTGTCCGGGCTCGCGATGGCATCGAGGACCGTGGGGTCGCCCCAGATCCGGAACAGGGGCACCGTCGGCGGCAACCTCGGCACCGCCTCCCC
>CAXTDD010000653.1:0-2361 GCA_964242955.1 uncultured Rubrobacteraceae bacterium
GCTGCTAGCGGGCGGCTGGCGTTGGCCCCTTCCCTATAGGGTAGAGGACGCCTGCAGGCGGGCCGGCCGGCCTGCTGGCGGTTGGGCCGGCCTGCGGCCCCAAGAGAGCAGACGCTCTATGCGGCCCAGGCTCTGGCGCGCTGGTTTGGGCTGCTCCCACAGCTCCACGCGCAAATCCTCGTCCCCGGCGTAGATTCGCACGTGGGTCAGGACGAACCGCGACACGAAGACCGGGGGACCCTTCAGGCGGGGCACGACCGGGTGCAACTGGCGCAGGTAGCACCCTGAGTTGACCGCCACGCAAGACCGTCCATCTGGACGTTCGATCTCCTCCAGCGAGGGCAGGTGCGTGTGCCCGGAGACGAAGACGTCCACCGTCGAGGGGTCCAGGGCCGGGGCCATGGGCGGCCCGGTATCCCCGCGCAGTATCTCCCCGATCTTCTTCCGCGAGGCTTCGGCCGGCGAGTAGCGCGGCTTCCCGCGACGGGCTCTCCCCGGGTCCACGGCCTTCAAGGTCCTGCGGACGACGTGCCGGACGGCGACGAAGAAGACCGCGAAGACGAGCCCCACGATGAGGAAGAAGACGCCGATGTCCAGGAACAGCTCGTGCACCCTTGGCAACCCGCCGGAGAAGATCACCAGGTAGGCGGCCACCCTGTAGAGGGCGTAGGCCGCGAGCAGCGGCAGCAGCAGGTAGGCGGTCACCTTGCCGGCGAAGTCGTAGAAGTAGCGGCCGGCGATCCAGCCGGGTATCGCCACCAACGGGTAGACCATCTTTATCTCGGAGAGGTCCAGACCGCGGGAGACCTCGCCGTAGGGCGCGACGCGCCGGGTAAAGTCCGTGACGACGTGGTGGCCCAGCGGCGTGTCGAGCCTGTCCGCGTAGTCCTCGACGGTGTTCGCCGGGTCGAGCTGGTTGCCGTGCTCGCAGTAGACCACGCGCCGACTACCGCCCGCGTCCATCGAAGCCGTGTAGCTGTAGACGAACTCGTCCACCATCCCGGCGTCGCGCAAAGTGGCCTGGATCCCCGGGTTCCACCAGACCTCGGCGTCGTGGTTGCCCGGCAGGTAGACGACGCGTTTGCCGTCCCGCGACCCGAAGCGCCCGAGCGCGGCGAAGAGGTCCGAATACTCCGGGCGGGACATGGTGAGCGAGGCCCTGTTCTCCCCGTCGGGTACGTCACCTATCTGGAGGAGATCGAAGAAGTCCCCCGCCAGTACCAGCTCGACGGGCCGGTCCTCATCCGCCAGATCCTCCAAAAGCGCCCGGAGCTCGGCGGGGGACTCGAAGCCGTCACAGCCCGGGTCCCCCCCGATGTGGGAGTCGGAGACGAAGACGACGAGCGCATTACCCGCAAGGTCCACCACGGGCGGAAGTATAGCCGGGGCAAGAGCCCCGCGGTCCTCAGCCAAACCTCAACCCCGGCGATCGGTTTCGGCGGTCCGGTGCCCGACGGTCAACCGGCGCGGAGGGCGAGGATGAACATTGCTGCGGCGGCCAGGGACGAGGCGGCCCGCGCGTGGTTCCACGCGGTCCAGCCCGAGAGGTAGCGACTCCAGTGGTCCGCGGCGCCGCGGGGATCTACGTTCGCCAGCGCCTCGTTCAGCGGCACGTGGTAGGCGACGGTCAGCAGGATCGTGCCCCCGAGGTAGAGCGCGCCGCCGACGAGTAGGTAAGGGGCGACGCGCCCGTCCCACGCAAAGAACGACCACGCCGCCAGGGCGACGCAGGCCGCCGCGGTCCCGAAGAGCGCCGCCATGAAGGCCGGGGTCACCGCCGCAACGTTGATGGCCTGCATGGCGGCGATGCCCCGCTCCGCCGGCAGCCGGCCGAGGGCTTTCATCACGAAGCCCGAGAAGGCGAAGAACACCCCGGCCATCGTCCCGCAGCCGAGGGCCGCGAGGAGGGTCAGCGCAAAGAGAGGGCCGCTCATCGTCGGGGAACCTCCCGGGCCCCTAGCGGGAGCCATTCCAGATGCCCGTGGCGGCGGCGTCCCGCGCGTAGTCGGCGAAGTCCCTTGGTTCGCGGCCCAGGGCGCGACGGACGCCGTCGGCGAGGTGGGCGTTGCGGCCGTCGAGGACCTCGGTGAACAGGTAGGTCAGGAGTTCTGCCACCTCGGGCGGCACCCCGTCCCCTTCCAGGGCGGAGTCGAACTCTTCGGCGGAGATCGGCGCGTAGCGGACCTCCCGGCCCGAGGCGTCGGAGACCTCACGCACCGCCTCGGCGAAGGTCAAGAGCCTGGGACCGGTCAACTCGTAGAGTTCCCCCGCGTGCCCTCGCTCCGTCAGCGCCGCCACCGCGACGTCCGCGACGTCGGCGACGTCCACGGTGCGGTCGATGCGCTCTCCCGACTCGCCCAC
>CAXTDD010000654.1:0-2355 GCA_964242955.1 uncultured Rubrobacteraceae bacterium
GGGGAGCTGGCGACCACCGCCACGGAAGGTGTGGAGAAGCTGGATGCTTACCTTGCCCGGTATCTGCCGCAGACGGTGTTGAGCGTGTTCGTGCCGGTGCTGATCTCGGTTTACATCTTTCCGATCGACTGGTCGAGCGCCGTGTTGTTGCTGGCTACGGCGCCGGTTATTCCGGTCATGATGGTCCTGGTCGGGAGCTACGCCGAGGAGCACACGAAGCGCCAGTGGACGGCGCTCTCGCGACTGGGCGCGGGCTTCCTGGACGCCGTGCAGGGTTTGAAGACGCTCAAAGTCTTCGGCCGCAGCGGGGCGGAGACAGAGAAGGTGGCGGCGGCGAGCGAGGAGTTTCGGGGACGCACGATGAAGGTGCTGCGCTACGCTTTTCTCTCCGGGTTCGTCCTGGAGTTCATTACCGCGATGGCGATAGCCCTGGTCGCGGTGACGCTCGGGGTGCGCGTGGTCTCCGGGAACATGCCCTTCGAGGAGGCCTTCGTCGTCTTGCTGCTCGCCCCCGAGTTCTACAAACCGCTGCGCGAGCTCGGCGTCCACCGCCACGCCGGCATGGAAGGCGGCGCCGCCGCGGATCGCATCTTCGAGATCCTCAACACTCCGGTGCCGGATCGTGGAGGTTCTGGCGCTGTTGTCCCTACCGCGGGTGGCCTGACCATCGAGTTCTCCGGCATCGGCTACACGTACCCGGGAAGCGAACGGCCCGCCCTCTCCGACCTCACGCTCACGCTGGAGGCCGGCAGCAGGACCGCCCTCGTCGGGCGGAGCGGATCGGGCAAGAGCACGCTCGTCAACCTGTTGATGCGCTTCATGGACCAGGAGTCCGGGGAGATCCTGGCAAACGGTGTTCCCGTGACGGGCCTGCCAGTGCAGACCTGGCGAGAGAACCTGGCGCTCGTACCTCAGCGGCCACACCTCTTCTACGGCAGCGTGCTGGAGAACATCCGATTGGCCCGTCCCGAAGCGAGTGGTGAAGAGGTCGAGCGGGCGGCCGGGCTGGCTGGCGCGGCGGGGTTTATCCGGAACCTTCCGCGAGGGTACGAGACCCAGATCGGGGAGCGGGGGGCGCGCCTGAGCGGGGGGGAGGCCCAGCGGGTCGCCATCGCGCGGGCCTTCCTGAAGGATGCCCCGGTGCTCGTCATGGACGAGCCCACGTCGAGCCTGGACCCCGAGAGCGAACGCGCCATCCGGGATGCCCTAAAGCGCCTCACCCGCGGCCGGACCGTCCTCGTGATAGCCCACCGCCTGAACACCGTCCGCGGCGCCGACCGCATCGCCGTTCTGGACGACGGCCGGCTGGCCGAGGCCGGCACGCACGAGGATCTCGTCCGCCGCGACGGGCTCTACGCCCGCCTGGTGAACGCCAGCCGGGGTGTGCCGGCGTGAGAACTTTCCTGCGGTTGCTCGGGTTCTTGAGGCCGCACCTGCCGCGGGTGGGACTGGCCGCGTTGCTGGGTGTGGCGACGGTGGCGAGCAACGTGGGGTTGCTGGCTACCGCGGCGTACGTGATCTCGGCTGCTACGCTGGTCCCGCTCCTGGGCTTCCTGGTAGTCCCGAGCTACCTGGTCAGGCTCTTCGGTATCTCGCGGGCCGGCGCCCGCTACGCCGAGCGCATGGTCTCCCACGACCTGACCTTCAGGCTGCTCGCGAACTTGCGGACGGGGTTCTACCGCCGCCTCGAACCCCTCGCCCCGGCCCGCCTCCTGCGCCACCGCTCGGGCGACCTGCTCTCGCGCGTCGTAAAGGACGTCGAGGAGTTGGAGAACGTCTACCTGCGCGTCGTCTCCCCGGTCGCGGTGGCGGCGATCATCTCCCTCATCACCTTCCTGATCTTCTACACCTTCGACGCGACGCTGGCCTTCGTCGCCCTCGGCCTCCTCGTCTCGACCGGCGTCGGGGTGCCGGTGCTCGTGGGGAGGCTGTCCCGCGGGCTCGGGCGGCGGCAGTTGGAGTTGCGGGGCGAGTTGAACGCGAAGGTCGTGGATAACGTACAGGGCGTGCAGGACCTTCTCGCCTTCGGCCGGGAGGGCGACCGGGAGCGGGAGATCTCCGCGCGCAACCGAGAGCTCGGCCGGGTGCAGGGGAGGATGGCGTTCGTCACGGGCCTACAGGACGCGCTCTCCGACCTCATGATGAACCTGGCTGTGGTCTCGGTTTTGGTGCTTGCGGTCCCGCTTGTCTCCGGAGGGGAGATCCGGGGCGTCTACCTGGCCTTCCTCGCGCTCGTGATCCTGGGCAGCTTCGAGGCCGTGCAACCGCTCGGCAAGTCTTTCCAGTTCCTCGGCCGCTCCGTAAACGCCGGCGAACGCCTCTTCGAGATCGTGGATGCAAAACCCGAAGTTACTG
>CAXTDD010000655.1:0-2350 GCA_964242955.1 uncultured Rubrobacteraceae bacterium
GCGTCTTGCGGTCGCGGCGGCGCGAGAAGGCGCTCCAGGAGAGCACGACCCAGACGAGCATGTTGGCCGAGGCAACCGCATAGACCCAGGTGGAGAACTTGTGCTGGTCGCCGAAGAAGCCCATCTCCTCGATCTCTGGAAACCTCGTCCCCTCGTCCATCCGCGAGCGTAGTACGACCACCGGCAGTACGTTCGCCGAGATGATACCCCCGGCCCACGCGGGCAACGCCAGCGGACTCCCGAAACGTCCCCGGAGCAGGTAGGTCAGGCAGATCGTCAACAAGATGTTCGACGTGGCGCCGACGTAGACGGGCACCGGAAAGCGGCCCATGTCCCGCAAGTCGTCCATCTCGTTCAGGCGCTTCCTCATAGGGGCGGATTATACGCCGGGCGGGCGTTTCGGGCGACCGGCGGGAGACGGCGGGGTCCTAGCGGCCCCCGAGAAGCTCTCTCGTCGTCACGATTCCGGCGAACTCCCCGTCGAGCAGGGCCGCCGCGGCGCTCACGGACGGTTGCCGGTTAGCCGGTGGCGCCGAAGCCGGCGCGGGTGCCGGGGCGGCCCTTGCCGGCGCGCTCCTTGTCCACGACCAGCTTGTAGATCGAGTCGTACTCGACAAAAACGGTGGCCTTGCCGTCCTGCATCGTGACGCGCAGGTGGTCGTCGTTGGCCTCGATGTCCTTCACGTCGCCGTTCTCCACCGTGAAGGTGTCGCGGCGGTCCCAGATGACGAGGTTCGCGTCGTCCTTTCCGGCCTCTTCTATTGCCGCCTGGATCAACTCTTTCTTCATCTTTGCTACTCCCTGTTGTGAGATATCCATCGTCCGACGCCCATTATTCTACTTGACACGGAAGATTCGGTAGGAGAGTTTATCCCCGTCGTCTACAATGTCCGCCGGACGAGTGGGGCAAGCATCGGAGGGTTTTGAAGGGCTTGGCGGGGAGGGTGAGGGACCTGGATCGGGCCGCTTTCCGGGCGGTTTTCGGCGTCAAGTGGTCGCCGCTGACGGCCGTGATGCGGTTCTTTACCGTCGTAGGTGCCGCGGGCTTTCTGTGGGGAACTTTCGCCGCCGCGGCTTTCCTGGTGACCGGCCTGCGGCCTTCGCACCTGCTGATCCCATGGGCCGCCGTCGCCGGCTCCTGGACGCTGGCGGAGGGCGCGAAGTACCTCTTCGACCGGGCCAGGCCGTTTATCTGGGACTCGGAGATAGCCCCCCTCATAAAGACGCCCTCGTCGAGCTCTTTCCCGTCTGGGCACTCGGCCACCGCCGCCGCCGGTGCGTTGACGCTGTCCGCGATCTACCCCGCCCTCGCCCCGCTCTTTTTGCTGGCCGGTCTCCTCGTCATCCTCTCCCGCGTCTATCTCGGCGTCCACTTCCCGGTTGACGTGCTCGCGGGCGCCGCCATCGGGGCGGCGACCGCGGCCATCGTGCTCGTCGTAGCGGGCGCCTTCGCGGGCGTGCCGTGGTGAACCGGCTTACCCGCCACGTCCGGAAAGCACGGTAGAAAAAGGCCGTGAGCGTTGCGCGTTACTACACTGTCGGGGCCGTTGCCCCAAACCTGGGCGCCCTCAAGGCGCTGGACGAGAGGCTCGAAGAGGGGGGCGTCCCGGGCGCGTCGCATCTGGTTCTCGTGCGCCGGCGCGACGAAGGTCTAGTGGAGGTTACGCTACCGGGGGCGCGCGTCGGCCGGGTCGGGTCTGGCCTGAGCAGGATCCAGTGGTTCGAGCTCTTCAGCACCTACCTCGGGGTCACGGCCGTGAGCGTCCTCATGGGCGTGGTCCACCTCCCCACCGGGCTCGCGGTCCAGGCCGTGATGACCGTGGCCGCCATCGTCGGCCTCGTCCTCTACCACCGCCGCCCGCAACTGGAGAAGAAGATCACGCACCTGGGCCTCCCCGAAAACCTCGCCGCCGAATGGCAGGTCGCCTTCACCGGAAACTTCGCCCTCTCCCTGGTGACAGTCCCGGCCGCCCTCTTCGACGAAGCCCAGGACGCCTTCCTCGAAGACCCCGAACTCCTCGCGCCGCAGGCCGTGGACCGGAGACCGGTGCTTTAGAGCACGCTCGCTTCGCGAGCTTGCCAGCACGCTGCGCCCTAAGGGCTCCGCTTTCAGCTAGAAGCCTTCTGGACCCTCTCGGTCGCGCAAGACGGAGCGGTTCTGGCAGCGACTCCCCGATAGGGGTTGCCGCGGGCGCTTTGGGCAACGCGGCCCGCCAAAAAGCTGAAAGCCTCCGAAGGAGGCGTGCTGAAAGTCCCCGGAGGGGACGTGCTGAAAGCGGAGGCGGAGCCGGAGCGTGCTGAGAGCGGAGCCCGAAGGGCGCAGCGTGCTGGCAAGCTGTTAAGCTTGCCC
>CAXTDD010000656.1:0-2346 GCA_964242955.1 uncultured Rubrobacteraceae bacterium
TCTCCATGCTGTACTGGCTTATAGGATCGCTGGCGCCCGCCGACTGGAACCGGGTCGTCGCCTCCATCCCTTACCTCGTCGTCGCCACGGCGGGTTTGCTGGTCTTCGCGCGGGAGCTCGACCTTTTCGCGCTCGGGGAAGAGGAGGCCGGTTACCTGGGGGTGCGGGTGGAGCGGATGAAGCTTCTCTGCATCGGGCTGGCAGCTCTGGCGGCTTCGGCGGCGGTAGCGGTTAGTGGCGTTATCGGGTTTGTCGGCCTGATCGTGCCGCACCTCGCCCGTCTGCTGGTCGGACCCCGCCACGCCCTGCTGCTGCCGGTCTGCGGCCTGTGGGGGGCGGCGTTCCTGGTCCTGGCCGACTCCCTGGCCCGCACGGTGATACCGGGGGCCGAGATCCCGGTCGGCATCGTCACCGCCCTCTGCGGCGCCCCGTTCTTCCTCTTCCTCCTGCGCCGGGACCGCAAGAATGCCTCCTGAGCTGGCGCTCGAGGTCCGCGGCGTCCGTGTCGGCTACGGCGCCGAGGACCGGCTGCACGGCGTCACCCTCAAAGTGCCCGACGGCGCTTTTTTTGCCGTCGTCGGCCCGAACGGGAGCGGCAAGAGCACCCTGCTGCGCACGATGGCCCGCGCCCTGAAGCCCCGCGTGGGCACCGTCCTCCTCGAAGGCCGCGCGTCGGGGGACTGGCGACCGAAAGAGTTCGCCCGTCACGTGGCCGTGGTCTCCCAGGAGTCGGGGACTGCCTTCGATTTCACCGCCCACGAGGTCGTGGAGATGGGGCGCAGCCCTCACGCCGGCAGGATCTCGCCCGACCCGAACGCCCGAGCTCAAAGACCGCAAGGCCGGCGAGCTCTCCGGTGGGGAGCGCCAGCTCGTCTCTTTAGCCCGCGCGCTCGCCCAGGAGCCCGAGGTTTTGCTGCTCGACGAGCCGACGAACCACCTGGACATCAGCCACCAGGTCGCCTTCATGGACGTGCTCACGGGGCTCAACGCGCGCGGCGTCACGGTCGTCATGGTCGTCCACGACCTGAACCTCGCGGCCCGCTACGCGCGACGGGTAGTGGTCGTGAACGCGGGAAGGATACACGCCGCCGGGCCGCCGAGCGTCGCCCTCGACCCCGGCGTGGTCCGGCGCGTCTTCGGCGCCGAAATAGAACTCACCGTCTCCCCGACCACGGGCGCCCTCCACGTCCAACCCGTGTCCCTCGCCCCCGTGGAGCCGGAAG
Source organism: uncultured Rubrobacteraceae bacterium (assembly GCA_964242955.1). Classification (GTDB taxonomy): domain Bacteria; phylum Actinomycetota; class Rubrobacteria; order Rubrobacterales; family Rubrobacteraceae; genus Rubrobacter_D. The sequence goes on from CAXTDD010000656.1 coordinate 1,224, forward strand.
GCAAACCCGAGGCGCACGTGATCTGCGGCGGAGGCTCCGGCGCCCGCCTGATGCGCCGCCTGCGCGAAGAGAACGTCGCCTTCTCCGCCGGCGTTCTGGGCACCGGCGACACGGACCACGCCGTTGCCCGCTCCCTGCGCGTCCCCCTCGTCGAAGAGGCCTCCTTCACGCCCATCTCGGAGGCGGCCCACGCCCGCAACGCCGCTGCCGCGAAGGCCGCCAGGCTGGTAATCGTCTGCGACGCGCCCGTCGGGGCCGGCAACCTCAAGAACCTGGAGGCCGCCCGCGAGGCCCAGAATGTCGGCGTCCCCGTCGTCCTGCTCAGGGACGGCCTGCCGGCATGCGCGGAGGAGCGCGACTACACCGGGGGCCGGGCCACGGCCCTGTTCGACGACCTCGTCTCCCACGGCGCCCTTGTCGTCGGGTCCGCGGACGATGCGGTGGAGGCGCTGCGTGGGGCTGCCCCATCCGCGGCGGTCGGCCGGGAGCAAGACCCAACCGGCTAGTAGGTCGCGCCGGCATGGAGGCAACGGGCAGTCGACAGTATCGAGCGCTTGATCAAGCCCGGCCGGAGCAACCGGGTCATCTTGCGCATCATTCGCGGCTGACGAGGAGGGTCGCGCGTTCCGAGAAGGTCGCACGGGGCCTGGGTCGCTGGCATCATGGCCGGGTGGGAGGACGGGCGGGATGCGCCGTCGGGGGCGGTGGACCGCCACGGAGGAGGTCGGGGCGATGGGACAGGCACTGGTGTTCGGGCTGATCGGGTCCAGCGCGCTGGTCATCGGCGGCGCCATCGGCGCCTACTGGCGGGTCCCGCATCGGATCAGCGGCGTGCTGCTCGCCTTCGCCAGCGGCACGCTGCTCTCCGCGCTGGCCTTCGAGCTTTTCCCCGAGGCGGTGCATCTGGGAGGCCTATGGCCGGCCGGACTCGGCCTGATCGCGGGCGGGCTGACCTTCGTCCTGGTTAACACCGTCCTGGATTCGTGGGTCGCCCGGAGCGCCGGAGATCCCGAAGACGTGCCCGGCCTGCCCCCGGAGGCAGCCGAGGCGATCTCCGGGGCCGAGGCGCACCAGACCGAGCGGGTGGAAGACGCCGCGGCCCGGGGCGGTGGGGCGGCGGTCG
>CAXTDD010000657.1:0-2345 GCA_964242955.1 uncultured Rubrobacteraceae bacterium
GGCGTCTCGGAGGACGACTTCTCGGGCATCCCCTCCCACGAACTCTACATCTTCCCCGCCGAGGTCCCCGGCCCGCTGGACTCCGACCGCGTCGAGGACCCGAGCGGGGGGGTGCCCCGGTGGTTCAGCCACCGCTTGCTGGAGCAGGAGCCGGTAAAGACCGCCGGCGGGCAGGTACGGATCGTGGACTCGTCCAACTTCCCGGCCGCGTCCACGATCGCGGCGGCGCTGGTGGAGGTCGAGCCGGGGGCTTTGCGCGAGATGCACTGGCACCCAAACGCCGACGAGTGGCAGTACTTTATAGAGGGCGAAGGACGGATGACGGTCTTCGCCTCAAGCGGCATGGCCCGCACCTACGACTACCGGGCCGGAGACGTGGGCTACGTGCCCTTCGCGATGGGCCACCACGTCGAGAACACCGGGGCCACCACGTTGCGCTTCCTGGAGGTGTTCAAGAGCGACCACTACGCCGACGTGTCGCTGGGCCAGTGGATGGCCCTTAGCCCGCCCGAACTGGTGCGGGCGCACCTGAACCTCGGGGACCGGGTTATGGGTTCCTTGCGCAAGGACAAGCACCCCGTTGTTCGCTGACAAAGGCGACCGAAGGAGGGACGTATGAAGGCGGTAGTCTGGCAGGGGAAGCGCGAGGTCGGCGTGCAGGAGGTCCCGGACGCCGAGATCCTGGAGCCGACCGACGTGCTGATGCGCGTGACCTCGACGGCGATCTGCGGCACGGACCTGCACATCTACGAGGGCCGCATGGGCGATCCTACGGGCATGGTGATCGGCCACGAGCCCCTGGGTACGGTAGAGGAGGTCGGTTCGGCCGTGGTCAACGTGCGCCCCGGCGACAGGGTGGTCGTCCCCACGCACATCTGCTGCGGTTTTTGCGCCGCCTGCGCGGTGGGACGCAACCCGGAGTGCCTCATCAACAACCCGGGCTCGGCCGGCGCGGCCTACGGCTACCCCGGCATGGGCGGCTACCGGGGCACGCAGGCCGAGCTCGTACGAGTGCCCTTCGGCGACGCCAACTGCCTGAAGCTGCCGGGCGAGGCGCACGACGACCTGGAGGACGATTTCGTGCTGCTCGCCGACGCCTTCCCGACCGGCTACCACGCAACCGAGCTGGCCGGGGTCTCCCCGGGCGATTCCGTAGCCATCTTCGGCGCGGGCGCCGTGGGGTTGCTCGCCGCGCTCTCGGCGCGGCTGCGCGGGGCGGCCGACGTCTACGTGGTGGACTACGTCCCCGAGCGTTTGGAGAAGGCCGGCGAGATGGGCTTCGAGCCGATCGACTTCACGAAGGGCGATCCCGTCGAGCAGATCATGGAGAGGCGGGGGCGGCTGCGAAGCTCCGACAGCGCCTACCGCGGGGAGGAGCTGCTGCGGGGGGTGACGTGCGGCATAGACGCCATCGGTTTCCAGGCGAGGGCGCGCGAGGACACGAGCCGGGAGGACCCCTATTGGGTGATCCAGGCCCTCTCGCGGCTGGTGCAGCCCGGCGGGCGCGTCGGGATCATCGGCGTCTTCGTCGACGCCGACCAGGAGCCGGTCGACGAGCAGGAAGCGCACGGGGACATCGCGGTGCCTTGGGGGACGTTCTTCAAGAAGGACGTGAGGATCGGGATGGGGCGCGACCTCGACAACCGCTACAACGGCAAGTTGCGCGACCTGATCGCGACGGGCAGGGCGCGGCCGTCGGAGATCGTCAGCCACCGCCTGCCGCTTGCGGAGGCCCCTGACGCCTTCCGCCGCTTCGACGAGCGGCGCGACGGCTACCTGAAGGTCGTCCTCTCGCCCAACGGGACTTAGAGCACGGGAGCTCCGTGACTACACTCTCGGGAGGGCTCGCGGGCAACCAGGTGATGAAGGTCCGGAGGGACAACTTCCTGAACCACGACTTCGCGCCGGGCTTCAAGATAGACCCGCACCACAAGGACCTCGGGAACGCGTTGGCGGCGGGCCGCGAATCCGGTGTTCCCCTGCCGGTAACGGCGCTCGTGGACCAGATGCTCCAGGCGCTCAGGATGAAAGGGCACGGCGGCGAGGATCACTCGGCGCTCTTGAGGATAATCGAGGATTGGGCGCAGCATACGAGCGGAGAGTGAGAGCCGTCGGTGGGGGACGGATCGGCGCTCGGCGAGGATAAGAAGGGAGACCAGGGATGCCCAGAATGGACGTTATGGACGCGGTGGTCAAGGTGATGGAGGACGAGGGTGTGGATGTCGTCTTCGGGGTGCCGGGAGCCGCGATCCTGCCGCTGTATGAGGCGCTGAACAAGTCCGACCAGATACGGCACTACTCGGTCAGGCACGAGGAGGGCGGGACCCACGCGGCGGACGGCTACA
>CAXTDD010000658.1:0-1401 GCA_964242955.1 uncultured Rubrobacteraceae bacterium
GCGGCTCTTCGGCGCGACGCCCGGACAAGTGATCGCTATCACGACGTTCGAGACGGTCCTCGTAGGGGCTATCGGAACCGTGCTCGGGGCGACGGTCTACGCGCTGTCTCTACCGCTCGCCGCAAGGATCGAGGCCACGGGCGGGACGTGGTTCGTCTCCGACCTCTGGGTCGGAACGGGGACCCTCGCCCTGACGCTCGTCGCGGCCCCGCTGGTGGTCGGGGCGAGCGCGCTCTTCGGGATGCGACGCCTCGTAGTGAGCCCCCTCGGGGTGGCCCGTCACCAGAGCCCGCGCGGGGCGCGGGTGTGGAGATTGCTCCTGTTCGTGGCCCTCATCGCCGGATACAGGGTCGTTGCCCCGGACATCGGCATTTCGGGGGCGGTTCCGTTCGCCGTCTTCTTCGGGGTGCTCTTCGTCGCCCTCTCGTTTCTCGGGCCGTTAGTCGTCGGGCTGCTGGGGCACGCGATGGCGTTCTTCGCCAGAGGCCCGGAGACCCTGCTCGCGGGACGGCGCCTCGTGGACGACCCGCGCTCAGCGTGGAGGACCGTCGGCGGGATCACCCTGGCGGGGTTCGTCGCCGGGTTCATGACGATGCTGCCCCTTGAGGAGACCTCCGCGTTCACCGGAAGCCACGGCTGGTTGGGCGTCGTCGTTCCGGCCTCCGACTCCGCGGCCCTGGCCGACGAGTCGCGCGCCGCGCTGCGGGATGCGGGAGTAGAGGGCCCGGTCTCCGTAACCGGGCCCGAGCTCTTCGTGCCAGGGGGCACCACGCTCAAGATGGTCTCCGTCGACGTACGCGGTGGCGCGGACCAGTTGGAACGGGCCCGGACGGCGCTCTGGAAGGTGTCGCCCTGGCAGCCGCCCGTCTCTTCCGCGACCGAATCGTGGTATGAGGCGGCGTGGAGCCGGGACATCACCTCAGCGAGCCTGCTGGTCCTCGCCGTCACGCTGGCGGTGGCCTCGGCCTCGGCGGCGATCACGGGCATCACCGGCGTCCTCGACCGCCGGAAGACCTACGGCCTGCTCAGGCTGGCCGGCACCCCCTTTTCGGTCCTCGACGGGGCGAGGCTCCGCGAGACGCTGGCCCCGCTCGTAGTTCTGGGCGGCGGGTCGGTCGCGGCGGGGGTCTTCTGCGCCCTGCCCCTGGCGGCGACCGCCGGACTGACGCCCGACTTGCAGAACCTGCTCGATCTCGGCGCGCCCGCGTTGCTCGCGACCCTCGGCATGGCCCTCGCGGAGCTCGGCAGCGGCCTCAGCCTCCGACTCGCCACGCGCCGGGCGACGGCGCACCGCGAATGATCCGGCGTCGCCCTCGCGGTGATCAGGGACCACAGCAAACCGGAGGGAGGAGTGAGCGTGGAGGACGCTGATCTACGGCGAGGCGCCCCCGTTGCGCAACG
>CAXTDD010000658.1:1411-2345 GCA_964242955.1 uncultured Rubrobacteraceae bacterium
ACACCGCGCCCGGGAAGTCCAGAGAAACCATCGTCTAGGAGGATCGGATTGCGGCAGACGACGACAAGCGGCACGGAGCGCGGGTACCGTCTCCTGGGGCCGGAGGGCTACGAGGGCTACGAGGTCCACGATCCGCTCGGGCAGAGGGTGGGTAGGGCGGAGAAGCTCTTCGTGAACGGGGACGGCGACCCGAAGCACGTCCGGGTGCGGATCGGCCTGTTCGGGAAGAGCGTGCTGATACCCGTGGAGGGCATCGAAGCAAACCACGAGCGGCGAACTATCGTGCTCCGGTCGTCGGTCCGGTAAAGAGGCCGGACGAGACCGTGGGCTACTAGAACGCCGAGTGGACGGCAAGAACCCGACGGACAACGGACACTCAGGCCGACCCAAGCGATCAACCAGGTTCCAGCACGGTAACCTTCCCGAGGAATCTTCGAGGTCCGACCACGCGTTCATGCCGGAACAGCAGTCCCCATCCTAGTATGCCGAACGCGCGTACCAGCCAAAGGCGGCCCCCAGAAACGCTGGGCCCAACGGGATGTGCAAGACCATCGACGCAACCTACACGCCTCCTCTCCTTCCGGTCGTCTCCTTCGGCAGATCGTCACGTTTCCGTTGCTTGGGCTCAGAGCTGGAACCCGAGCAGGCCGTAGTAGCCGAGCAGCGCGACGAAGACCAGTGCCGAGAGCGCCACCAGCGTGTAGTGCAGCCGCCCGATGAGGCCCCAGTACCGGCGCACCCAGGCTAGAGCTGCGCAGACGAGAACGCCCAGCGTGAGGACGGCGGCCACGTAGGGCAGCGCCAGGACGGCGATCAGGAGCGGCGAGAAGCCGAAGAACAGGGTCCCATCCGTGTCCAGGATCGTCAACGCCGCCCCGGCCGCGAAGAGCAGGGCGAGGCCGCCGACGGCCCAGGCCAGGATCCGCGCCAGGCG
>CAXTDD010000659.1:0-2345 GCA_964242955.1 uncultured Rubrobacteraceae bacterium
GTCTTCGTGTTCATCGCTTCCCCCCGGTGAAGGCGTTCCAGTAGATCTCCTCGTAGTCGGAGACCCCGACCACGCGCGGGTTTCCTATGGTCTGCGGGTCCTCGTGGGCGATCCGGGCGAGCATCGGTATCTCGTCCCGGGAGAAGCCGAGCTCTTCCATCGTCGGGATGCCGACGTCGTCGATCAGGCGGTGGAGCTCTTCTATCCCCGCCTCGGCGGCCTCCAGCGGCGGGAGCCCGCGAACGTCGGCGCCCAGGGCCTGGGCGATCCTGGCGTAGCGCTCTGGGGCCACGGGGGCGTTGTATTCGCAGACCGGGCCGAGGACGCGGGCGGTGAGCGCGCCGTGGGGAGCGTCGTGCACGCCCCCGGCCGATTGGCTCATCGCGTGGGCGGCGCCGGCGCTCTCCGTGCCGTACGCCATGCCCCCGTACGTGGCCCCGTGCGCCATGAACGTGCGGGCCTCGAGGGCGTCGCCGTCCTCGTAGGCGGAGCGCAGCCACCGTCCGACGTACTCTATCGCCGTCAGCGCGAAAGCGTCGGTGAACGGCTGGTGGTAGTCGCACGTGTAGCACTCTATGCCGTGCGAGAGCGCGTCCAGGCCCGTGGCCGCCGTGATCGCGGGCGGCAGGCCCGACATCAGGGCGGGGTCCACGAGCGCGACGTGGGCGCCGATCAACGCCGTGCCTCCGACGTTGAACTTTATCTTGCGCCCGTGGTCGGCGATGACGGCCCAGAGCGTGACCTCGCTGCCGGTGCCCGCCGTCGTCGGCACGGCGACGAGCGGCGGGATGCGCTTCGTGATCGGCGTCTTGCCGTACTCGTACTCGGCGATGGAACCGCCGTTGGAGATCTCGACGCCCACCCCCTTGGCGGTGTCCATGGAACTGCCGCCACCCAAAGCGACGAGGCCGTCGCAACCGGCCTCCCGGTAAGCCGCGCTCGCCCGCCCGACGAGCCCGACGTCGGGGTTCGCCCGAACCCCGTCGAAGACGACGGCGTCCTTGAGGTACCGGAGGGCCTCGTCGGCGAGCCCGGCCGAGACCACGCCCGCGTCGGTGAGGAGAAACGGCCTCTTTATACCCAGCTCCTCCACGATCTCGCCCAGTTGGGAGACAGCCCCGGGCCCGTGCACGATGCGCGTCGGCACCTCGACGGTGCGGACGGTCTGGATCTCGATGCTCATTGGACCTCCTCGCTCTTGCCGTTGGTGTTGGCGGTCGCCGCCCCGATGGGCGGCTCGTCTTCTGGTCGCGGCCCGGGGTCCGGAGCGAACTTCTCGAGGGCCATCCGGCGCGGTTTGAGGTACTCTTCAGGCGTCCCGCATCCCTCCAGAAAAGAGATGGCGCCCTCGATGAGGGCCTTGCCCTCTCCGACGCGGGCCTCCCACACGTCCGTCCCCTCGTAGGGATCGTTCACGAGGTCGTAGAGCTCCGGCGTCTCCGTCGGGCCGCCCAGGATCAGGGACCTCTCCGGCGTGGTGATGGTGATCGGCATGTAGCTCGCCACGCGCCGCGGCCTGGAGTCCACGGCCGTGGTGATCTCACCCTCCGCGAAGTAAAGCGGCCATGAACTCACGACGAAATCTCTGTGCTCGTCTTTCTCCCCCGTGAGGACGTTTCGGAACGATTCTCCTTGCATGGCCTCGGGCGGGACGTCGATGCCCGCCAGCTCCAGGATCGTCGGCGCAAGGTCCGGGGCCGTTGTGAGCGCCGACCGGCGGCCCGGCTCCAGGCCCGGGGCGGAGACGATGAGGGGCACGCGGGTCAGCTCCTGGTACAGGGGAGACCGCTCGACGGTCAACAGCCACGACTCGGAGAGCCAGGTCGGCATCACCGCGCTCTCGTTGGCCGTGGCGGTCTGGTCGTTGATCCACTCGGCCTTGCCGAAGTAGCCGTGCTCGCCGAAGTAGAAGCCGTGGTCGGAGACGAAGAAGACCAGCGTGTTCTCTTTGAGGCCCAGGACGTCGAGCTTCGAGAGCAGCCGGCCGATCCAGTGGTCCACCATCGTGACCTCGCCGCAGTAGGTGGCGTGCGCGAGATCCACGTCGTCCCTGCTGAGGCCGGCCTCCTGCCACTTCCCGTAGGCCGGGTAGATCTGGCGCCCGCCGTACCCCGGCCTGTACTTCTCCGTATAGTACGTCGGCGCGTCCCAGGGCTCGTGCGGGTCCCACGTGTCCACGTAGAGAAAAAAGTTGTCCTCGTAGTGGCGCTCGAGCCACTCCTCGGCCGCGGTCATGGTGCGGGCCACGAGCCTGTCGGACTCGGACCTCCACGTCGAGCGGTAGTCGGAGCGCTCGTGCGGCCTGGTGTCGTCGCCCTGTCCCCTCACCCAGATAAAGTCGTCGA
>CAXTDD010000660.1:0-2339 GCA_964242955.1 uncultured Rubrobacteraceae bacterium
TCCCTGCGCCGCCCCGGCCTCGTCGCGGCCGTCCTCGTCGCCGGCCTGGTCTGCGCGTCGGCGGGCAACCTCGGTCTCAGGGTTGGCTTCGACCAGCTGGCGAACCTGCCCGGGTCGGCCACCTCCGTGCGCGGTTACGAGGAGCTGACCGGGGAGTTCCCCGGGGGGGTGGTGGCGCCGTTCAACGTGCTGGGGCGGGGCGAGGATCTGGACGAGAAGAACGGAGAATTGCTGCGGCTGCAGGGCGGGATGCAATCCGAGCTTCTGGACGTCGGCGGGTCGGCGTTGACCTTCGGGCCGCAGTACTCAGGAAGTGTTCCCCAGATAGACTTCGTCACCCAGGACGGCTCGGCGGCCCGCGTATTGCTGGTCTTCTACGGGGCCCCCTTCTCCCCCGAGGCGCTCGACCAGGCCAGGCTCCTGCAGGAGAGGTTGCCGGCGCTGCTCGATCGGGCCGGGCTCGGGGACGCGACCGGGGTGGTCGGGGGGCAGACGGCCCTCTCCGCGGCGGCCAGGGACACCTCGGAGGCGGATCTCTGGAACGTGGCGCCGCTGCTCTTCGCCGTCTCGTTCGTCGTGCTCGCCCTGCTGCTGCGCACCCCCGTGGCGCCGGTCTACCTGCTCCTCTCGACCGCCCTGAGCTTCGCCGCCACCATGGGCGTCTGCACGCTCCTCTTCCAGAACGTGCTCGGGCAGGACGGGCTCGTCTACTACGTGCCCTTCGTCCTATTCCTGCTCCTGGTCGCGCTCGGGAGCGACTACAACATCTTCATCATGGCCGCCGTCAGAGAAGAAGTCCAGACGAGGCCGCTGAAGGAGGCCGTGCCCGCGGCCCTCGCGCGGACCGGGCCGACGATCAACGCCGCCGGGCTCGCGCTCGCGGCCTCCTTTTTCGCGCTGGCTCTAATACCCCTGCAGGACTTCTTGCAGGTCGGGGTGGCGGTGGCCCTCGGCGTGCTGTTGGACGCGTTCGTGATCCGGACGCTCCTCGTCCCGGCCCTGGTGCTCCTCGTCGGGCCCGAGGGGTTCTGGCCGGCGAAGGTGCGACCCTGAACGTCTCCAGGCGCGGGCTGCTCGCGGGCGCGGGCGCGGCGGTCGTGGCGGTCTCGGTGCCCGCGTGGCTCGTCTCGCGCCGTCCGGAGGCCGGACCTTCAGCCAAACGGCCGGAGCACGTGATCCTGGTGGACTGGGACGGCTTTGACCCGGACTACCTCGGCCTGGCGCCGACGCCCAACATCGACGCCCTGGCAAGCCGGGGAAGCCTCTCCGTGGCCGACGGCGTCTACCCGACCATCTCCAACCCCGCGCGGGCCTCGATGTCCACCGGCGCCTACCCGGAGACGCACGGCAACGCCGCCTACTACTTCGACGAAGCGACCGGCGAGGCCGTGGGCGAGACCCGGTTTTTGGCCGCCGAGACCATCACCCGTGCGCTGGCCGCCGCAGGCAGGACGACCGCGGCGGTGCAGTGGTACATGGTGCAGGACCACGGCGCCTCTTACGGTGACCCCGAGCACCTCTACGTCGAGCCCGGCGGGCTCTTCGAGCAGCGGGTGGACGCGGCCGTCGAGATCCTCAACCAGAGGCCCGTGGACTCCGGCGGCGTGCCGGTCACCGTGCCCAAGATACCGGACTTCCTCGCCGTCTTCGGCCCCGACCTCGACGCCTTCGGCCACCGGGAGGGCGCCGAGAGCCCGAACATCGCGCCGCTGCTCGCCGAGCTCGACCGCCAACTCGGCCGGATCGTCCGAACGACCAAAGAGATCGGCACTTACGAGCGGACAGCTTTCATCCTCACCTCGGATCACGGCATGACTTCCTGGGAGCGCTCCTCCGTGCAAGGGCTCGCCACGACGCCCGACCTCGGCCCGTACGTGGAGATCGTGCCGCCGGGAAGCCCAGCCTCCCCCGGCACCGAGATCGTCCTCGTCAAGAGCGCCGGCCGGATAATGGACGTCACCCTGCGGGGCCGATCTGCGACGCCAGGGGGACGGGCCGACGCCCGGAGGGTCCTCGAAGGGCTACCCGAGATCTCCCGGGTCCTGGACGCGGCGGACCTCGAAGGCTTGCGCGCCGGCGGTAAGCTCGGCTACTTCGTCGTCGAGGCCGGGGAGCCGTGGGGCTTCGCGATCGCGGAGCCGGAAGAGGGGGCTTCGCGGGGCGGCCACGGCAGCACCAGGGAGATGCGGGTGCCGCTCCTGATCTCGGGTGCGGGCGTCAGGGCCGGCGCCGCTCCCGAAGACGCCCGGCTCGTCGACGTGGCGCCGACCATCGCGGCCCTGCTGGGCGTGCGCCCGCCGTCCGACGCCCAAGGCAGGGTCCTCGACGAACTGCTGCAC
>CAXTDD010000661.1:0-2333 GCA_964242955.1 uncultured Rubrobacteraceae bacterium
GGGGGTGGCTGACGAAAGGCTCGTTTTCGTGTTCTCCGAGGGAGCGGGGAAGATGCTGGACCTGCTCGGGGGCAAGGGGGCTGGGCTCGCGACGATGAGCAACCTGGGGCTCCCCGTGCCCCCGGGGTTCGTCATCACCACGGGCGCCTGCCGGGCGTACATGCAAGCCGGCGCGCTGCCCGGCGGCCTGATGCAGAGCGTCGAGGGCTACCTCAAAGGCCTCGAAGCGGACACGGGCAAGCGGTTCGGCGACCCAGACGACCCCCTGCTCGTCTCCGTCCGCAGCGGGGCCGCGGTCTCGATGCCCGGCATGATGGACACGGTCCTCAACCTGGGCCTGGGCGACACCGCCGTGGAAGGATTGGCCCGCCGCACCGGCGACGAACGCTTCGCCTACGACTCCTACCGGCGGTTCATCCAGATGTTCGGCGACGTGGTCATGAAGGTCGAGCACGAGAGGTTCGAAGCGGCGCTGGAGGCCCTCAAAGAGGAGCGCGGCGTCGAGGAGGACACGGACCTGACCGCCACGGATCTGCAAGAGCTCATAAAAAGCTACAGGGAGATCGTCGAGGAGGAGGCCGGCAGGCCCTTCCCGGAGGACCCGAAAGAGCAGCTCCAGCTCGCGATAAGCGCCGTCTTCGATTCCTGGAACAACGACCGGGCAAAGGCCTACCGCAAGGAGATCCGGGTCCCCGACACCGCCGGCACGGCCGTAACGGTGCAGGCGATGGTCTTCGGCAACATGGGCGAGGGGTCGGCCACGGGCGTCGCCTTCACGCGCGACCCTTCTACCGGAAGGCAGGGCCTCTTCGGGGAGTTCTTGCTCAACGCCCAGGGGGAGGACGTGGTGGCCGGCATCCGCACCCCGCGCCCGATCTCCGAGATGGAGCAGGCCGTGCCGGGTGCCTACGGGGAGCTGCTGGAGACCATGGGCAGGCTCGAGAACGAGTATCGGGACATGCAGGACATGGAGTTCACCGTCGAGCGCGACAGGTTGTACATGCTCCAGACCAGGAGCGGCAAGCGCACCGGGGCGGCGGCCCTGAAGATCGCGCGAGATCTTGCCGAAGAGGGGGTCATCAGCCGCGAAGAGGCGGTTTTGCAGGTAGATCCCGCGCAGCTAAACCAGGTCCTCCATCCCTACATTGACCCCGGGGCCGACCTGGAGGTGCTCGCCAGGGGCCTGCCGGCCTCCCCGGGGGCTGCGACGGGGGCGATAGTCCTCACCGCCGACGAGGCCGCCGAGCGGGCCGGGGCTGGGGAGGCCGTGATCCTGGTCCGCAAAGAGACCAACCCGGACGACGTCCACGGCATGGTCCGCGCCGAAGGCATCCTCAGCATGCTCGGCGGCATGACCTCCCACGCGGCCGTCGTGGCGCGCGGTTTGGGCAAGCCCGCCGTGACCGCCTGCAAGGCGCTGAAGATAGACCCCGTCAAGCAGAAGCTCAGCCTCAACGGAAAGACCTTCGACGCCGGGGACGTCATCACCATCGAGGGCTCCACCGGGCGGGTCGTCGAGGGGGAGGTGCCGCTGGTCGAACCCGAGCTCTCCGAGGACTTCCGGACCATCCTCTCCTGGGCCGACGAGTTCAGCGCTCTCGGGGTCAGGGCCAACGCCGACACGCCCGAGGACGCGGAGAAGGCCAAGGAGTTCGGCGCGCGCGGCATCGGCCTGTGCCGCACCGAGCACATGTTCATGCAGGAGGGCCGTCTCCAGCACGTGCGCGAGATGATCCTCGCCGAAGACGAGGCGGCCTCGGAAGAGGCCCTCTCCCGGCTGGAGCCCTTCCAGCGGGGCGACTTCGAGGGCATCTTCGAGGCCATGGGCGGCCTGCCGGTCACGGTAAGGCTTTTGGACCCGCCGCTGCACGAGTTCCTCCCCGACTCCCAGGACCTCCTCAAGAGGCTCGCCGAGATCGAAGACGCGGATTCTCCGGAAGCTTCCGAGCTCCGGCGGCAGTTGCGGGTCGCGGAGAGCCTGGAGGAGGCCAACCCCATGCTGGGCTTGAGAGGTTGCCGGTTGGGGATCACGCGCCCCGAGATCTACCGGATGCAGGTGCGCGCCATCGCCGAGGCGACGAGAAACGTGCGCGAGCAAGGACACGAACCCGAGGTCGAGATAATGATCCCGCTCGTCGGCTTCCGCAGGGAGCTGGAGAAGACCCGAAAAGACGCCGAAGCCGTTATAGCGGAGGTCTTCGAAGGAGAGAGCTCCATCCGGATCGGCACGATGATAGAGTTGCCCCGGGCGTGCGCCGTGGCGGACGAGATTGCCGAAGAGGCGGACTTCTTCTCCTTCGGCACCAACGACCTCACCCAGACGGTGTGCGGCC
>CAXTDD010000662.1:0-2329 GCA_964242955.1 uncultured Rubrobacteraceae bacterium
GCCTTACGGGGTGCGGATGGCGCGCGAGGGGGATATCATCCGGCCGTTGGGCCTCGGCGGGAGGAAGAAGGTGTTGCGGGCGCTGATGGATGGTAAGGTGCCGCGGGACGTGCGGCGGCGGACGCCGGTGGTCGTCGGGGGAGGGGGGGAGGTGGCCTGGATCCCCTTTGGCCCGTTGGGCGAGGGTTTCAAGGTGAGCAGGGAGACCGGGCAGATACTCAAAGTGGAGGTGGCACAGACCCCGTGGACATGTCCAGCATGATGCCAGACGTCAAGGAAGTCCTGATCCCCTCCTCAGAGGTCCAGGAGAAGGTGCGCGAAATGGGCGCCCGCATCACGGAAGACTACAGGGGCGAGAGGCTGCTGCTCGTCGGCATCTTGCGCGGCGCCGTCGTGATCATGAGCGACCTCATGCGCAGCATCGACCTGCCATGCGAGCTCGACTTCATGGACATAAGCTCTTACGGCACGGGCACCTCTTCGAGCGGCGTGGTGCGCATCCTCAAAGACCTCGAAGAGGACGTGACCGGCCGCCACGTCCTCATCGTCGAGGACATCGTGGACACGGGCCTCACCCTCTCCTACCTCATGCGCTCCCTGAGGGCCCGCAAGCCGGCCTCTCTGGAGATCTGCGCCCTCCTCACCAAGCCGTCCCGCCGCAAGGCGGACCTCGACGTCAAGTACCTCGGCTTCGAGGTCCCCGACGAGTTCGTCGTCGGCTACGGCCTGGACTTCGCCGGCGCCTACCGCAACCTCCCGGATATCTGCATCCTAAAAGACGAAGTCTTCGCGGGGCCCTGAAAAAAAAGGTTTCAGGCTGCAGGTATCAGGTTTCAGGTCTTGCGGCGTCTCTCGGGCCGAATGAGTTGTGGCGCGACGGGAGCGGGCTCGTCTGGAGCACCGGGTTGCTCAACAACCACTGATGCCTGTAGCCGGTGGCCTGATGCCTTCGGCCCGCTTTCGCCGACAGGTAGTATAATCCGCGTGTCCTAAACGAATTCACGGAAGGTAAACAGGTTTTGGGCAGAATCCTTAGAAGCGGCGGGCTACTCTATTTTCTCATCCTGATAGTACTTGCCGTGGTCCTGGTGAACATGTTGAGCCGGGGGAACCCGGACGTCAGGGAGCTCGACTCGCAGCAGTGGCAGCAGGCCGTCCAGGACGGTCGCCTCGTCACCGACGTCGAGGAGGGCAGCGAAGACCAACTGACGGTACTAGACGAAGACCAGACGGTCGAAGGCCTTCTCGAGCCCGAGGGCGGCGGTCAGCGTGTCAACTTCGAGCACTCCTACACGCAACTGACCGACGTGGCCTCCCAGCTCGACGAGGAGAACATAGCCTACAAGGTCGACCCGCAGAACACGGGCTTCTGGCTGACGCTGCTCGGCACGCTGGCGCCCATCTTGCTCATCGTGCTGTTCTTCGTGCTGTTCATGAGCTCGATGCAGGGCGGCGGCAACCGGGTGATGAGCTTCGGCAAGAGCCGGGCCCGCAAGATGACCAAGGACTCGCCGAAGGTGACCTTCTCCGACGTGGCCGGGGCCGAGGAGGCCGTGCAGGAGCTGACCGAGATCAAGGAGTTCCTCGAGAGCCCACAGAAGTTCCAGAAGCTCGGCGCCAGGATACCCAAGGGCGCCCTGCTCGTAGGCCCTCCGGGTACCGGCAAGACGCTGCTAGCCCGCGCCGTGGCCGGCGAGGCAGGCGTCCCGTTCTTCAGCATCTCAGGCTCCGACTTCGTCGAGATGTTCGTCGGCGTCGGCGCCAGCCGGGTGCGTGACCTGTTCGAGCAGGCCAAGCAGAACTCGCCCTGCATCATCTTCATGGACGAGATCGACGCGGTCGGCCGGCAAAGGGGCGCGGGCCTCGGTGGCGGGCACGACGAGCGCGAGCAGACACTCAACCAGTTGCTCGTCGAGATGGACGGGTTCGACTCCAAGAGCGGCATCATCATGCTCGCGGCGACCAACCGCGCCGACATCCTCGACCCGGCGCTCTTGCGTCCCGGGCGTTTCGACCGGCAGATAGTCGTAGACAGGCCCGACCTTCCGGGACGCGAGCAGATCCTGCGCGTCCACACCCGCGGCAAGCCGCTGGGTCCCGACATCGAGATCGGCACGCTCGCCAGGGGCACGCCCGGGTTCACGGGCGCCGACCTCGCCAACCTCGTCAACGAGGCCGCGTTGCTCGCTGCGCGTCACGACAAAGACCAGGTCGAGATGGAAGAGATGGAAGAGGCCATCGACAGGGTCATCGCGGGGCCCGAGCGGAAGACCAGGCTCATCTCCGAGAAGGAGAAGGAGATCACGGCCTACCACGAGGCCGGGCACGC
>CAXTDD010000663.1:0-2325 GCA_964242955.1 uncultured Rubrobacteraceae bacterium
ACCACCGGCGCCCGCGCGTCGATGTCGCTCGGGGTTTTGTTTGGGACCATTTTCTCCCCTTATGTTGTGTCGGTTGGTAGGCCGCGGCGTCCGTCTCGGGGCCGGTTCAAGGTCTGCGGGCGACGAGGGGCAAGATCACGTGCGCCGACCGTTCCTCATCGCGGAGTCGGGGGCGAGCAGACCTTGCCCCTCGGGGCGGACGGTGTCTCAACCGCGCCTCAGATCCAGCGTGTCGAAGGGTTCGGATTCCCAGATCCTGCGCGAGGCTTCCTCCGGGTAAGGGACGACGGCCGGGTCGGCATCGTAGACCCGGGTGAGCTTCTCTCTGCCATCGAAGGCGGCCCACCCCGGGTCTCCCGTGCGGGCGAAGCCCGTCCACGCCGCGCGCATCGCCTCGCCGAGGCCCTCGATCTCCGGCGATGGCGGATCTCCGAAGGCTATCTCCGCCGAGCCGCCCCGGAAGTTGCCGAAGACGAGGGGGACGTCGGCCCCGTGCGGCGTGCCGAGGACGCCCCCCATGCCGGGGACCGGGTGGGTCAGCTCGTAGAGGTGCGTTTCGCCGCCGGCGGCCGCGTGCGCCTTCGCCAGGGCGAGGGACGGCATCCGGAACAGCCAGTCGGACAGGACGAGTTCGTACAGCGCTTCGTTGTCCGCTCCTGGATATGCCGCCCTGTAGGCGTTGGCGTCGCCGCCCGGGGCGAAGGTGCGCAGGGCGTGCTCGGCCTGCTCCTCGGTAACGTTGCCGAGCAGTCCTGCCGAAGCCGTGAACAGCCGGTACTCGTTTCGGGTGTGGCCGGTGACGAGCGGGATGTCGCGCGATGCCCCCGCCGCGAGGGCGCTCCACGGGCTTCGGGGCAAGACCGTTCCGTCGACGACGGGAGCGTACGGCGACGGGGTATCGGCCAGGGGTCCCCAACGGTCCGCGTAGTGGGGGAGCTTGCGGAGGATCGCGTCGCCCGCGTCCACGAGGCGGAGCGGGTCTAGCTCCGTCAGGTCGGCCCGGGTGGGTTCGCGGCCGACGACCGCCGAGATCTCGCGCGCAATCTCGGCGGCGAGACGCACGCCGAGGTAGGTGCGCGGCATGCTTTGCACGATCGCGCGTCGGAACAGCCCCGCCGCCTCCGGCATGGCCAGCAGCGACGCCACGGAGCCGCCGCCCGCGGACTGCCCGAAGACCGTGACCGCACCAGGGTCGCCCCCGAAGGCGGCGATGTTCTCGCGCACCCAACGCAGGGCGGCGAGCTGGTCGAGGAGGCCGCGGTTGGCCGGCGCGCCCTCGATGTGGGCGAAGCCCTCGACGGCGACCCTGTAGTTGAAGGTGACCACGACCACGCGGCCCTCGCGGGCGATCCTGGCGCCGTCGTAGGTGGGGTTCGCGGAATCCCCGAACGCGTAGGCGCCGCCGTGGATCCACACCATCACCGGCAGCCCGTCTGCCAGCAGGTCCGGAGACCAGACGTTGACCGTCAGCCACTCGTTCTGGTCGGGGTACGAGGTCGACCCGGTCGGGATAGTCCCCGCCGGAGAGGACTGTGGGGGAGGGGGGCCGTGCGCCGACGCGTCGCGCACACCGCCCCAGGGCAGCGCGGGAGCGGGTCCGGCAAAGCGAAATTCGCCGACCGGGGGCCGCGCGTACGGGATGCCGCGAAAGGCGGACACCCCGTCTTTCGCCACGCCCCTCACCGGACCGGTGGAGGTGCGAACCTCGGGGGCGCGGGCGCTCAAGCCCGCCCCCTCACGTCGGGGCGCGGTCGATGCCGCCGGGCGGGTGGCAGATCGAGTCCGCGCCGAGAACGTCCACCCGGGGGCTTCCGTTTGTCCGCCGCGTCCGCCCGATGGCCGGATCGGCGCAAGGCACGGCCGGGTTAGTGGTCGTGGTCGTGGAGCCGGCGCGGTTCGGGCTCGACGAACTCCCAGCCGAGGTCCTTGCCGCCCTCGAGCAGCTCCTCGACGGAGGGATCCCTCGTCTCGTGGGTGGGCATGCTCGGCACCGTGGCGGGCTCGCCCATGTCCTCGAAGAACTTCTCGAACCCCGCCGGGGTGACGACGCAGTAGCCGGTGCCGCGCTGGGAGCGCACGAAGATCGAGTGCGGGGTCGACGGCGGGATCCACACCGTGCAACCGGGCGTCACGAGGTGGACGGTGTCGTTGACGAAGACCTCCCACTCGCCCTCGGTGATGTGGAACAGCTCGGCCTCGTTGGCGTGCCGGTGGACGGGGGCCTGCCAGCCGTAGGGGACCTCGCACCGGAAGAAGGAGAGGATGCCGCGGGTGTCGGCGTCCTTGGCCTTGAACGTGATCAGGCTCTTCGCGAACCAGGTGAAG
>CAXTDD010000664.1:0-2310 GCA_964242955.1 uncultured Rubrobacteraceae bacterium
GGACCCCGAGTTCCATCTCCTGGCCGAAGCCGCCGCGGTGGCGGCCGGCGCCCTCCGAATCCGGGCGAAGCTCGCGCTTGTGCATGACGACGGGCGAGATGCTCTCTATAACCTCCGCCGGCACGCCCCTGATGCCGCTCGGAAACGCGGTGGCCGAGAGGCCGTCGCTCTCGGGGCGGGCACCCATGCCGCCGCCGGAGAAGAAGACGTAGGTGAACGGGTCGCCGTTCGCACGCTGGCCGGTGATCTGGGTGTTCCACAGGCTGTCGGCGCCCTGTGCCAGGACCCGTTCCGGGACTACTTTAGCCAGGGCGCCGTGGACCAGGCCCGGCAGGAAGTGGCCGATGATGTGCCGTCCGCCCACAGGCGCAGGATGCTGGGCGTTGAGGATGCTCCCCTCTGGCGCCGTGACGCGGATGGGCTGGAAGCTGCCGTCGTTGTTGGGCACGTCCGGGCTGATGGCGCACTTCACCCCGAAGGTCGTGTAGGCGGTGGTGTAGTTGAGGACGACGTTGATGCCGCGCTCGCTCTGGGGCGAGGAGCCCTCGTAGTCCACGACGATCTCGTCGCCCTCGACGCGCACGGCGACGGCCAGCTCTACCGGCTCATCGAACCCGTCGGTGGAGGTCTTGTACTCGTAGACGCCGTCGGGCAGTTCGGTGATGGCCTCGCGCATGGCGTTCTCGGAGCGGGAGCAGACCTCGTCGGAGAGCGATTCTATATCCGCCAGGTCGAATTCGTCCATCATCTCCAGCAGGCGCATCCCCCCGACCTCGTTGCTGCCGGCCTGCGCGTACAGGTCGCCGACGACCTCGAAGGGCGCCCGCACGTTGGCCCGGACGATGCGCAAGAGCTCCTCGTTTGGCTCGCCCCCGGCGAAGAGGCGGCTGATGGGCACGAACAGGCCCTCTTCGTAGACCTGGCGTCCGTCCGCCCCGAAGCCCCGGCCGCCGAGGTCCAGGGCGTGGCAGCAGTTGCCGAAGAAGGCGACGATCTCGCCGTCACGGAAGATGGGCGTCATCACCGTGAAGTCGTTGAGGTGTCCGGACGTCTGCCACGGGTGGTTGGTGACGAGGGCGTCCCCGGGCTTCAGGGTCTCGGGTGGGAACGCTTCGAAGAAGTGGCGGGCGCTCGTCGCCATCGCGTTGACGTGGCCCGGGGTGCCCGTCACGGCCTGGGCGACCATCCGGCCGCGGCGGTCGAAGAGGCCGGCCGAGAGGTCCCCGGCCTCGCGCACCACGCTCGTGAAGCTTGTCCGCATCAGGGCGCGGGCCTGCTCCTCGACGACCGAGACCAGGCGGTTCCAGAGGACCTCCAGAAGTATCGGGTCCATACGCTCCGAACTCATTTGTCCCACCTCACGATCAGGTTCCGCGCACCGTCCACCTCGGCGCGCGAGTCGGGGCCGACGATCACCGTAGACTCCCGCTCCTCGACCACGGCCGGGCCATCGAAGACCACGCCGGGGTCGAGGCTGTAGCGGTCGTAGACGGGGACGGCCGTAAAGCCGTCTTCTTCGGGAAGGTATATCTCCCTCTCCCCTTTCCGCGCCTCGTCGAGGGGACGGGGGTCTCCCTTGTTCTCTTCCGTCGGGATCTCCGGCCGCGGGGCGGAGACCTGGACGCGCCAGGTGATGGTCTCCAGCGGCACGTCGGGCCCCTCGCGTCCGTAGAGCCGCCGGTACTCCCCGCGGTAGCTGTTCGAGATCTCGCCCACATCGTCGGGTCCCAGAGTCCCTTCCGGCAGCCTCACCCCGACCTCGTGCCCCTGCCCGGTGTAGCGCATCTCGCCCAGCCGGCGCACCACGACGTCCTCCTCTGCCACCCCTGAGGCTTGCAGGAGCTCGCGTCCCTCGGCCTCCATCTCCCCGAGCGCCGCGTTGGCCGTGTCCCAGTCGAGGTAGTCGAGGCGGCCGTAGAGGCTGCGGGCGAGGTCGAAGGAGAGCGGCGCGCAAAGGAAGCCGAAGGCCGAGGCCGTCCCAGCCCCCAGAGGAGCGATGAAGCCGGGGACGCCCAAAGCCCGGGCGACGCGGTGGGCGTGAACCGGGCCCGCGCCGCCGAAAGCGAGGAGCAGATACTTCCGCGGGTCCTTGCCGCGCTCGACGGCGTGCACGCGCGCGGCGTTCGCCATGTTCTCGTCCACGACCTGGTGGACGCCCCACGCCGCCTCCAGCGGCCCGACGCCGAGAACGTCCGAGACCTTCCTCATCGCCTTCTCGGCCGCCGCGTAGTCCAGGCTCATCTCGCCGCCGAGAAAGAAGTCCGGGTCCAGGTAGCCGAGGAGGAGGTCCGCGTCGGTTACGGTCGGGTT
>CAXTDD010000665.1:0-2306 GCA_964242955.1 uncultured Rubrobacteraceae bacterium
GGGTTCTTCGCCGACCGGGACGACGGCCCGGGCCACCCCGGAAGGTAGGCTCGGGCGGTACCGGGGGCGCGAGCCAGAGCGCCTCGTAGTGGAGTGCTCGGGCCATGGCCTCGCCCTCGGGCATCTTGCAGGTGGATTCGGGCGTGGAGCACCCTCCACGAGAGAAGCCGGCACGCCCCGTCGGTCCCACGGGTCCCTCGATCGCGTCCTTCGCAACGGGTGCGTTCCGCGTAGTAAAGTACCCGTCGACGTCGGTGGAACCGGCGGCGGATCGGCGGCTTTGAGGACTCGGCTCCCGCTATTCGGGGTAGTTATTCGTGAGATGTCCGGGGCGCCGATAGGCCCCGCGAAGCGGCGCTCGGGGCACCGCTCGGAGCACGCATGGCGGCGGCGAGGTAGGGCAGCATCCAGCCGCGGAAGCCTTCTCCGGTCTCCGGCGGACGACCATCGGCGAACAGGACCCAGTGGAAGGCCACGACCACGCGCGTGGCTTGGAAGCGCCACCACAGCTCCTCCGTGGGAAGGTGGGGCAAGGCGCGGGCGAAGGCCCGCAGGTAACGCTCCTCCGACTCCTCGACCTCGTCGAGGACGGCCCGGTCGAGGCCGCCGCTGGCGTCGGCCAGGACGCGGGCGAACAGGCGCGAGACGCGTCGCCCGCGCTCCTCGTCGCGCTCGAGCAGGTCGACGATCGGGGAGGCGTACGCGCCGATCAGCTCCTCGGCCGAGGGCGCCCTACCAGCTTCGCGTTGCTCGGCCTCCAGGTCCGTCAGCAGCCGCAGCTGCTCCTCGTTGACGGGGCCCATGACCCGGCGCCCCACCGCCCGGAAGAGGCCCTCTTTGGACCCGAAGTGGTAGTTGACCGCGTTGAGATTCGTCCCGGCCGCCGCGGTCACCGCGCGCACCGAGGCCCCGGCGAACCCCTGATCGGCGAACATCATCTCGCCGGCGTCCAGTATCCGTTCTCTCGTGTCCCTCGCGTCCGTGGTCTCCGCCGACATCGTCACCCCGCTTTCCATTGACACTATATCATACGTTCGTTACAGTAAACGATTGTAAGAAACACACGTATGATATACCCGAACGAGGAGCGCAAGATGGAGTTGAGGCGCGACTGGACGGTCGAGACGGAGGAGCAGCTCAGGGGGATCATCAAGCCGCCGGCGGCCGCGATCAGGCTGGGAAAGACGGATAGAATGGGCCCCGGCTCCCAAAAGTTCGCGGCCTGCTCGCCCTTTGTGTGCATCACGACGCGGCGGGCCGACGGGCTGCCGGACGTCTCGCCCCTCGGCGGCGAGCCGGGTCTGGTCCGGGCCGTGGACGAGAGGACGCTGTTCATCGCCCTCGACGGGCCGCTGCACGGGTCCGATGAGGTTGTGGGCAACATCCAGGCCAACGCCTTCTGCGGGCTCTTCGTGATGATCCCGGGGGTCAACGACATCATGAGGATAAACGGCGTTGCGCGTGTCGTGGAAGACGCGGCGCTGCTCGGGGAGGCGTTCGGCCCCCGCAGGAGGCCGGAGGCGGCGATCCGGCTCGAGATAGAGGAGCTTTGGTCTCACTGCCCCAAGGCCTTCATCCGGTCCCAGATCTGGGACCCGGAGACTTACCCGGCTCCGTCCCGGCCGACAGACCCGGTCGAAGACCAGACGGTGCGCCTCGAGAAGCTCGACGACCGAAGCCGCAGGCACATAGCCCGTTCGCCCGTCCTCGCGCTGGGCTCGAGCCTGATCGACGGGGGAGCGGACGCGTCCCCGCGCGGGGACCCGCCGGGCTTCGTGATGGTCCTCGACGACGAAACGATGCTCCTGCCCGACCGACCGGGCAACCGCCTGGCCGACAACTTCCGCAACATCCTGCGCAACCCCTTCGCGGCGCTGCTGTTTCTGGTACCCGGCTCCGAAGAGGTCCTGCGCGTGCGGGGACGGGTTCGACTGGTAAAGGACCCCGAACTGCTCGAGCCACTCTCGGTCAAGGACAAGCGGCCGAGGCTCGGCCTTCTGGTGGACGTCCGCGGCGCGGTGTTGGAGCGTTCCGGGGCGATCGTCCGCTCCGGGCTCTGGGACCCGGCCACGCAGGTCGAGCGCGGGTCGCTGCCGGGCACGGGCGAGATGCTCGTCGAAAAGCTCCAGCCCAAAGGCAGGTTCAAGGGCCTGAAGGGGAAGGTGGCCGACAGGGTCGTGGGCGCGGCGCTCGACCGCGACGCGAAGAAGAACCTTTACTGACGTCGCTGCCAACGGAAGGCGGGACCGCCGGCGCCGCCGGCCGCCGCGCCGCAACCGGCGAGCCGCCCCCCGGCGGGCCGCGCC
>CAXTDD010000666.1:0-2306 GCA_964242955.1 uncultured Rubrobacteraceae bacterium
GAAGAGGTAGAGGTCGTCCACCGCGCCCTCTCCCGCCGCACCTTCGCCGACGGCGCCCTGCGGGCCGCCAAGTTCGCCGCCAACGCGGAGCCGGGACTCTACGGCATGGCCGATGTGTTGGGCGGCTGAACCTTGTGGTGCATCGGGGGACGCCTGCTAACAGGGACTTCGACGGCCGTCGGTACCCGAACCGACATTAACCCGGGCTTATCCCGGCGGGCCCCCTAGTACAGTGTCTCGACGCGGACGACGCCGTCGGGTTCGGCATCCACCGTGAGACGGCTACCCGCCAGGAGCTCCATGCCGACCAAGGGTGTGCCCTCTGCGGCCAGCACAGCCACCGCGCGGCGCACGCCATGCCACGAAACGTGCCCCGCGAAGAATTCGGTCTCCACGTTGCTACCATCCGCGAGGGTGGCCCCGACGGTCCCGATCCGCGCATAGCCCAGACGTAAGATCAGCTCCATCGGAAGCGTGAGTTCACCGTCGAAACCGGTGTCCACCACCGCTTTGACCTCGTTCGCCGTGCCGGAGTACCCGATCAAGGAGAGCGGTATGACCGGTTCACGCCCGTCCTCGCTTACGGCCCCGAGTACCGTCACCGCTCAGGATCGAGCGGTGAGATCACGCCCGCCGAGCCGGAAGGCCGCCGGACGGCCGATCCTGATCAAGTAAAGCACGGCGTCGGGCTTGCGCCCACGCAGCCGCGCGCTGGTAGGGAGCGCGTCGTCCCCAACCTCGTAGTCGCCGCTGTCGACGTCGAGGGCCAAAAAGCGCCCCTCGTGCTCGGGCTCCACTTCGCCGCGGATGTCCCGCTCGTACAGAGCCCTGCCGCGCCCGGCGACCTTCTGCGCCGTTTCTCGTTCGTCTTCCATGTCGCGTATTGTAGCCTTCCCAGACCGACTCGACGGCGAGGAGGTAGAGGTCGTCCACCGCGCCCTCTCCCGCCGCACCTTCGCCGACGGTGCCCTACGTGCCGCCCGGTTCGCCTCCAATGCCAAGCTGGGACTCTACGGCACGGCGGACGTGCTGGACGTTTGACTCTACTTCGTCAGGCTAGTTCTCGGGCTCGAGGCTCTTGCCGAGGGCCTCGCGGGTCGCCTCGCGGGACTCCCTCTCGTAGGCGGCGCCGTCGTACTGTTCCCGTGTTGCGGCGATGATGAGGTCGCGGGCTTCGGCCGGCGAGTCGGTCAGGGAGAGGAGGCCGAGGTCCGCGTCGGAGGCCTTGCCCTCGAAGATCATGGCCGAGCGGACCCACTCGATGAGGCCCACCCAGTAGTCCGAGCCGAAGAGGACGATGGGGAAGTCCCGGATCTTGCCGGTCTGGATGAGCGTGAGCGCCTCGAAGAGCTCGTCCATAGTGCCGAAGCCGCCGGGGAAGATGACGAAGGCCTGGGCGTACTTGACGAGCATGGTCTTGCGGACGAAGAAGTAGCGGAAGTCGACCTCGACGTCCACGTACGGGTTGACGTGCTGCTCGAAGGGAAGCTCGATGTTCAAGCCGACGGAGGTGGCGCCGGCCTCCCTGGCGCCCCGGTTGCCGGCCTCCATGATCCCGGGCCCCCCACCCGTGATGATGGCGTACCCGGCCTCGCCCAGCAGCCGCCCCATCTCGACCGCCTGCCCGTAGGCCGGGTCGTCGCGCTCGACCCTCGCCGAACCGAAGATCGTGACCGCCGGCCCGAGGCCGGCGAGCTCCTCGAACCCCTCGACGAACTCGCCCATGATCCTCAAGACCCGCCACGTGTCCGTCTCCCGAAAGGCCGCCCGCCCGGCCGGTCCGGAGAGCAGCCGCTCGTCCTGGGTCCTGCGCCGCGCCGGCCTCTTCTCGTCCACGCCCGGTATCTACCCTGTCTCTTGCCCAAACACACAGAGAACGGGGGGCGCGAACTTCGCGCCCCCGCAGTCCTGAAGCCCGAAACCTGATGCCTGAAGCCTACCCGACGAACTTCTCGCAGTTGACGAAGCTGTCCAGGTTGTGGTCGGAGCCCTTCTTGACGGTGTCGTAGCCGTCGCCGCAGTCGACGGTGTCGCCCGTCCCGTCGCCGACGGAGTTGACGAAGTCGTCGCCGGGCCCTGAGTAGAGGCCGTCGTTGCCGGGGCCGCCGTAGACGTGGTCGCTCCCCGCGCCGCCGTACACCGAGCGGTCCTCCAGGCGGTCGTCGCCCGATCCGCCGTGGATGTAATCGTTGCCCGTCCCGCCGTAGAGGCCGTCGGCCCCGCCCTCTCCGAAGAGCCGGTCGTCGCCGCCGAAGCCGCGGATGAGGTCGCCGCCGCCCGCGCCGCGCAGGACGTCGGCCCCGTTC
>CAXTDD010000667.1:0-2302 GCA_964242955.1 uncultured Rubrobacteraceae bacterium
TCTTCGCGGACGAGGACGGCTTCGAGGAGGCGGCGGACTACTCGAAGGGCGAGGGAAAGCTCGGGTGGCGGGTCGAGCTCGCGGCGCGGTGGAAGGCGCTCGGGGTCACCTTCGAGCCCTTCGGCAAGGACCACACCAGCCGCGGCGGCTCCACCGACACGGCCGACAGGATGAGCCGCGAGGTCTTCCACTACCCGATCCCGGGCCGCTTCGAGTACGAGTGGATCTCGATAAAGGGCCAGGGCCCGATGAGTTCCTCCAAGGGCATCGTCCTCCTCCCGAAGGACCTACTCCAGATCATGCCGCCCGACGCCCTGCGCCGCATGATGCTCGGCCGCGACCCGGCCCGCGCCCTGGAGCTCGATCTCTGGGAGGGTTTCCCCCGTTTTATGGACGAGTTCAACGCGGAGACCGGAAGAAGCGAGGTCCCCTTCAACCACCTCGCCCTCGTCGTCCAGACGGTCGGAGACGACGCCGAGGCCGCCGCCACGATGCTGCGGCGCGGGGGATACGAGGCGGCGGCCGGCGACCCCGACCAGCTCGCCCAGGACCTCCACTACGCCCGCAACTGGGCCAGGGACTGGGCGCCGGAGTCGATGCGGATCGGCCTGCTCGACCCGGAAGAGTCGCGGGAGGCCGCGGCCGGACTCGACGACGAGCAGCGCGCGTACCTGGCGGACGTCTCCGAGAGGCTCGGGCCGGAGATGGACGGGGAAAGGGTGCAGGACCTGCTGTACTCGACGGCGGTCGGGAGCGGGCTCAAGCCGAAGCGGGCGTTCGTGGCCGTCTACAAGGTACTGCTGGGCAGGACCAGCGGGCCGAAGGCCGGGCCATTTATCGCGGGGCTGCCACCGGAAGAGGTGTGGAGAAGGTTCTCCCGATAGAGGCGACGACCGCGGCCGACCATACCTCGCAGGCGGGTTGTCGAGCCAGGGAACCCACCACCAAACCTGAAGCCTATGTGAGCCGGGACACCGAAGGGAATAGGCTGCGGGAGTAAGCTCTGGTGAGGCGCGATGGAAGGATGGTTGGGTCCCGAACAGCACAAGGGATAGCGCTCAGAGCGTAAAGCGCCCGTGTCGGCCGGATAATCGGGGTATCGCCTGTATACTCTGGGGACGAAGGCCGGCAAGAAGAGAAGGTCACTTCGAAAGGCAATGCTTTGAAGATCTGTAATCCGGAAATCTCACACCGTCGTATACAGAAGCGAACCGTCCGTGTCCCCGATGCCGTGAATGACCCTCGGAGCGGAGGAGGATCCCGCTGATGTTCGAACGTTTCACGGAGCGGGCCCGCAAGGTCGTGGTGCTCGCGCAGGACGAAGCCCGTCATTTCAACCACAACTACATAGGCACCGAGCACCTGCTCCTCGGCCTCCTGCGCGAGGACGAAGGCGTGGCCGCCCAGGCGCTCTCTTCCCTGAACGTGACCCTCGATGAGGTGCGCGAGCAGGTCGAGAGCATCGTCGGCTACGGCGAAGAGGGAACCGGCGCCCAGGCGCCGTTCACCCCGCGCTCCAAGAAGGTGCTGGAGCTGGCGCTCAGAGAAGCGTTGCAGCTCGGCCACAACTACATAGGCACCGAGCACATCCTGCTGGGTCTCGTGCGCGAGTCCGAGGGCGTGGCCGCGCGCGTGCTCTCGAACCTCGATGTCGACCCGGACAAGGTCAGGCGCGAGGTCGTCAGGCGTCTCGGGGGCGGTCGCGGCAGGAGCCGGGGCGGCACCGGTGGCGAGGCGGCCGGTGGCCGTGGTGGAGTGGAGGCCAAGCGGCCCAAGACCCGCCAGCTCGACCAGTACGGGCGTAACCTCACCGCGTATGCCGAAGAGGAGAAGCTCGACCCGGTTATCGGGCGGAACGACGAGATCGCCAGGATCATGCAGATCCTCGTGCGTCGTACCAAGAACAACCCCGTCATAATCGGCGAGCCCGGCGTCGGCAAGACCGCCATCGTCGAGGGGCTGGCCGAGGAGATCGCCGAGGACCGCGTCCCCGACATCCTCGCCAACAAAGAGGTCTACACGCTCGACCTCGGGGCGCTCGTTGCGGGTTCCAAGTACCGCGGCGAGTTCGAGGAGCGGCTCAAGAAGATCATGAAGGAGATCACCGACCACGGCGACATCATCCTGTTCATCGACGAGATACACAACCTGGTTGGTGCGGGTGCGGCCGAGGGCGCGATCGACGCGGCTTCCATCCTGAAGCCGGCGCTGGCCCGAGGTGAGATCCAGGTCATCGGCGCCACGACTATCGACGAGTACCGCAAGTACGTCGAGAAGGACAAGGCGCTGGAGCGGCGCTTCC
>CAXTDD010000668.1:0-2285 GCA_964242955.1 uncultured Rubrobacteraceae bacterium
AGCCGCGCCATCCAGGAGCAGCTCGGCGTCTCCGAACCGGACTACGGCAACCTCTGGGCCTCGCGCCATTTCGAGGCCCGGGATGGACGGGTAGAGTTCCCCACCGGGGACTTTATCGAGCCGCGCCTGGAGGGCGAGATCGCCTTTCTGATGGGACGTCCACTGGCGGGACCCAACGTCACCCCGGAGGGGGTCCTGGAGGCGACCGAGGCCCTGGCCGTGGCCTTCGAGGTGGTGGACAGCCGCATCGAAGACTGGCGCATAACGCTCGCCGACACCGTGGCCGACAACGCGTCCTACGGCGCGTTCGCTACGGGCTCCTGGGACACCCGACTCCGCGAAGCCGACCTGCGGACCCTCGGGATGCTGCTCCACAAGAACGGGGAGACGGTGGAGACCGGCGTCGGGGCGGCGGCCCTGGGCCACCCCGCCCGGGCCGTGGCCTGGCTGGCGAACAAGCTGTCCTCGTTCGGCGTGAGCCTCCAACCAGGGGACGTCGTGCTCTCAGGTGCCCTCAGCCGGGCCGTGCCCGCGCAAAAGGGCGACTCGTTCGTGCTGGAGATACACGGGCAACCACCCCTGGCGGCGACGTTCGTCTAGGGGACAGCGGGTAGAGACCCGGCGGCTTCGACGGATACCCCCGTATCCCCCCACGGCCGGCACGACTGCAAAGGCCATTCCGGAAAGGGCCGTCCGTCGTCTACGCCGGGCACCACGTCAATAGCATTCGCCTTCCTCGTTCTCACCGCGCCGGCCCCTGCGTGGATCCTGGCAGCACCAGGCCCTTATCGGCTTCGCTGATGTAACCGTCGGCGAGTTTGGAGGCCGCGGACGGTTCCACGGCCGTTGGAGCCAAGACGTCGCGGGCGTCTTGCTACGACGTGCGATACCATGTCCCTCAAAAGTGGGACTTTTGCTGCGGCGCGCGACCGCCTGAGACGGGTATCGACACCCTCACGAGGAGGGGGTCGCTGGTTCGAACCCGACATCGCCCACTGGGGCAACAGGGGAGGGTGGTGGGTCATTGTGGGTGTGAAGTTTGTGGAAGACGGGCTCACGTTCGACGACGTTTTGATCGTGCCGAAGAGGTCTTCGGTTTTCTCGCGCAGGGACGTGTCGCTGGAGACGCGGCTGGTGGGTGACCTGACGCTGGAGTTGCCGATCATCAGCGCGAACATGGACACCGTCACGGAGCTTGGGATGGCGACCGCGATGGCCGAGGCGGGGGGGATGGGTGTGATCCATCGCTTCGTGGACGACCCCGAGACGCACGCCGACTGGGTGAGCCGCACCCCGGGCCACCGCTTCCTCGCCATCGGCGTCAAGCCGGCGGACCTGGAGAAGATCCCGCTAGTAGAAGACCTCGACGGCGTCGTGATAGACGTGGCCCACGGCCACAGCGACCGCGCAATGGAGACGGTTGCGGCCGTCCGCGAGGAGCACCCCGCGCTCTGGATCGTCGCGGGCAACGTGGCGACGGCCGAGGGCGCCTGGGATCTCCTGGAGGCCGGGGCACACGCCATAAAGGTGGGGGTCGGGCCCGGTGCGGTGTGCACGACGCGCATCGTCACTGGCTGCGGCGTGCCCCAACTCACGGCCATCCTCAAGGTGAGGGCCGCCATCGACCGCTGGTGGGACGCCGAGCGGCGCAAGGCGCATCCCCGGGTCGAGCACCCGCCGGCCCTGGTGGCCGACGGCGGCATCCGCAACTCCGGCGACATCGCCAAGGCGCTGGTGGCGGGTGCCGACACCGTTATGATCGGGTCGCTCTTCGCCGGCACGGACGAGGCGCCGGGGGCCGTGATCCGGGAGAACGGCCAGGCCTTTAAGCTCTACCGCGGCATGGCCTCCCAGGGCGCGATGGACCGCGTCGGCACCGACCGCACCCCCGAGGGCGTCTCGACCCTGATCCCCCACAAAGGCTCGGTAAAGAGCCTCGTCACCCGACTCGAAGGCGGCATCCGCTCCGCCCTGAGCTACTGCAACTCGGCCTCGATAGCCGACCTCCATGAACAGACCATAGAGCTCGTAAAGGTGACCTCCGCCTCCCGGCAAGAGAACAGCCCGCACGCGCTTTCGTAGGCATCAGGCTTCAGGCTACGGGCATTAGGAAAAGCAGAGGATAGGACCTACCAAAGAAGGCCCCGCCGCGCGCCAAAAAGCTGACGGCCGACGGCTTGTTTGTTACACTCTCGTCTGCCCTTCGCGGGGGCGTAGTTCAGTTGGTTAGAACGCCGGCCTGTCACGCCGGAGGCCGCGGGTTCGAGTCCCGTCGCTCCCGCCTC
>CAXTDD010000669.1:0-2285 GCA_964242955.1 uncultured Rubrobacteraceae bacterium
CCGGCGGGGTGGTCGCTTTCCAGGACGTCGTCCTTGCAACCCGCCATACCGAGCCGGACCTGCCGCTCGTCGGCGCTTTCAACGGGTGGGTGCTCGAAACGCTCCTCCGGGCGGGACGGCCCGTGGATATGGGGCTGCGGCTCGCCGCCGCGTTCCGCGAGGCCGGGCTGCCCGAGGCCGGGCTGACCACCGGCCAGCCGGTCGAACGGGGGGCGGACGCTTTGGGCTACTCGATCATGGCCGGCGACGTGGTCAGCCTGCTCCCGCGCATGGAGCGGCTGGGGATTGCCGGGACGGCCGAGGTCGGACCGGAATCGTTCGAGCGGCGGCTGCGCGACGAGGCCGCCGCTGCCGACGCCGTGCTCCTGAGCCCCCTCATGGTCGGCGCCTGGGCGCGGGTTCCTCGAAGATCTCTATAGAAAGAGAGGTAGCATGAAAGCGACCGGCCCTCACCCCGACCTCCGCATCGGGCACGTCCACCTGCGGGTCTCGGATCTCGAACGGGCGACGACCTTTTACCGGGACACGCTGGGCTTCGACGTCATGGCCTACGGGCCCGACCACAACCTGCCCGGAGCGGCGTTCCTGTCTTCTGGCGGCTACCACCACCACGTCGGGTTGAACACGTGGACCAGCGAGGGGGGAGTGCCCCCGCCGGAGGGCCACACGGGGCTCTACCACTTCGCCGTCCTCTACCCCGGTCGCGCGGAGCTCGGCCGCGCCGTCGGGCGGCTTCTTGAGAGCGGCCATCCCGTAGACGGGGCCGAGGACCACGGCGCCACGGTCTCCGTGTACCTGCGCGACCCCGACGGCAACGGCATCGAGCTGTACTACGACAGGCCGCGGGAAGAGTGGTTCGACCCGCAAGGCATCCCGGTCCTAAAGGCCGCACCCTTCGATCCCCGCGACCTGCTGGTGCTTGCGGGCCCACGGTCGTCGGTCCAGGCGAATTAGTTGCGCAGACGAAGAGAGATGGAGCATCCCATGAGAGCGAAAGAGAGCAAGATCTTCACCGGCCCGGACGACGGTGTGCGCCTTCCCACCTTGGACATGGTCCACAAGGTCACGGCGGAGGCCTCCGGCGGCCCGCTCACGATCGAGGAGTGGGGCCTCCCGCCCGGGCAGATGATCCCCCCGCACACCCACACCCGCGAGGACGAGTGCAATTTCGTCCTGGAGGGCGAGCTGACGTGCGACGTCGGCGGCGAGCTCGTGGTCGCCCCGGCCGGCTCCTACGTCCTCAAGCCCCGGGGGGTTCCCCACGCCCTGTACAACGCGGGCCCCGGGCCGGTACGCGTCCTGGAAGTCCTCACGCCGGGCGGCCTGGAAGGCTACTTCGACGAGTACGAACGGATCGCCTCAGGCGGCATGGACGAGGATGAGCGCCGGATCGCACGGGTTGAACTCGGCGAGCGCTACGGAATAACCTGGCACGACGAGCGCGTCAACGAGGCCAGGGCCCACTTCGGCATCGAGGATCGAGAGGACGGTTCGCCTGGATGAGCAACGCGAAAGAGAACAAAGTCCTCGTTCGCACGGTCATCGAAGGATTCCTCAACTCGGCAGACCCCGCATTGGCTGACGAGCTCTTCTCCCGCGATTGCGTGGACAACAATCCATCGAATCCGGGCATGGGTGGCCTGGAGAATCTAAAACGTTCCGTCGCAGACTGGCACCGGGCCTTCCCGGACACCGTCAACGAAGTACAGGACCTTCTGGCCGAAGGAGATCTCGTGGCGGCCCGCTGGGTCACGCGCGGCACCCACCGTGGAGAATTCCTGGGCGCTCCCGCCACCGGGAACCGTATCGAGGTGACCTCTAGCGGCGTGTTTCGGATCTCATCGGGAAAGGTGGCGGAGAGTTGGGACCACTTCGACGCCCTCGGGCTGCTCCGGCAGCTGAAGGTGACGCTCCAGCCTCGAGGAGAGACGCGACGAACGAACGGCGGGCACGCTCCGTTGACGCCCACGGGCAACCGGAGACGGGAGCCAGATCGAGAGGAGCAAGGATGAATGAAGAGACGAACGGTGTCGGGACGGCGGGGGACGATCCCGTGCAGACCCTGGTGGAAGGCGAAGGACTGAAGCTCGTCAGGTTGGGCTCCAAAGACCACGAGGTCCCGCAGGGCGTGTTCGGCCTGGACGCGGTCTCGCACGGGACCGTTGGGTCGGAGGGCATCTTCATGGGGAGATACCGCGTGCCGCCCGGAGCCCACTCCAGCCTGCACGCACACACCAACTGCGAGACCGCCGTCTACGTCCTCCGCGGCCGGGCCTACGCCTACG
>CAXTDD010000670.1:0-2285 GCA_964242955.1 uncultured Rubrobacteraceae bacterium
CCATCAGTAGATCGAGAGTCTGCCCTGACTCGCGCCCACCCAACAACGCGGCGCCCGTGATTCGCCCCCCTTCGCCAAGCGCCAGGCGCGACGCTGTGAACAACGGCCTGCCGCGTCGTCCGGCGAAGTAGTCGGATAAGTTTCGCCTCGCGTGTTCGTGGATCTTCTCCGCCGGCCAGTCGCAGAACTCGACCCCGTCCTCGAAGGTTTCGATGAACGCGTCGATCAGGGCCGGAGCATCGCCGGGGACCACGGTACGCACGGACAACTCGGTCGAGTCTGTCCACGGCCGGCGAGGTCCGATGCCAACGTACACGTGAACGTGGTTGTGGCGCGGCGTCAGGTGGGCGTGTCCGTCCCAGTATTCGTGCTTCCACCCGAAGCGCCACGGCATACGCTCCCACTCCTCCCACGTCATCGGGAGGTGGAGACTACGCATTACGCTGTTCACAAGTCCTATTTATCCGGTATCCTTGCGCGCCGTCGTCGCCATCCCGGAGATCTTACCGCCCGCGCGGCACTTCCTCGTCCCCGGATCTTGGGAACCGGGCGTGACGCGCTCGGGGTACCCGTCCAGGGAGCAGCAGCGCGGGATCGACTGTATCATCCGCCGGATGGAAAGCCTCCCCGTCTTCGACGGCCACAACGATACGCTGCTGAACCTCCTGCTCAGACGGAGGGGCCAGGGGCGTAACTTCTTCGAACGGAGCAAGACGGGACACGTAGACCTTCCGCGTGCTACCGAAGGCGGCTTCGGCGGCGGGTTCTTCGCGTGCTTCGCGCCCCCGAACCCCAAGGCCGGCTGGACCGAGGAGTCGGCGCTAAAGATCACGAACGAAGGCTACGAGGTCGCCGGCTCTCCCCCGCTCGATCCCGACTACGCCCGCGGGTTCGCCGACGCGATGACGAAGCTCCTATTTCGCCTCGAAGCGGAGTCCGAAGGACGACTCGCGGTCGTCCGGACGGCGAAGGAGATCGAAGGCTGCCTGGAAAGCGGAGCTCTAGCGACGATCCTGCACTTCGAGGGGGCTGAGAACCTCGGCCCAGACCCCGGGGCTCTCGAAGAAGTGTACGACCTGGGCTTACGTTCTCTCGGCTTGGTGTGGAGCCGGCCGAACGCCTACGCGGGCGGCGTCCCTTTCAAGTTTCCCGCGTCGCCGGATACCGGTCCCGGGTTGACCGGCGCCGGAAAGGATCTCGTCCGGGAGTGCAACCGGCTGGGCGTCCTGGTCGACCTTTCCCACCTCAACGAGAACGGCTTCTGGGACGTCGCGGCCCTCTCGGACGCCCCACTCGTCGCCACGCACTCCAACGCCCACGCCCTCTGCCCCTCCTCCCGCAACCTTACCGACCGCCAGCTCGACGCCGTAAAGGACTCCGACGGCATGGTCGGCGTGAACTTCGCCGTCTCGTTCCTGCGCAAAGACGGCCGCGAGAACGAGAACACGCCGCTCGAAGACGTCGTGAGGCACGTGGATTATCTGGTCGAGAAGGTCGGGATAGACATGGTGGGTTTCGGCTCGGACTTCGACGGGGCTAAGGTTCCGAAGGAGATCGGGGACGCCTCCGGGCTGCCGCGCCTCCTCGATGCCCTGCGGGATCGGGGGTACGGCGATCCGGACCTCCGCAAGCTCGCGCACGAGAACTGGCTGCGGGTCTTGCGGCTTACCTGGGGCGGCTAGCATCCCCCGCGCGGCCGGCGCGTTGAGACCAGAGAATATGCGCTACGGTGTGGAGGCGTGGCTGCACGGCGGTCTGATCCTGGAGAAGTATCGCTACGCTCCGGGGCCGGCGGAGGAGTTGCCCAAACACTCGCACAACGAGTACCAGATCTGCCTGAGCCTGAACTTTCCGGGCGTGTACCTGTACCGGGCCGCAAGCCACCCGGTGCCCGTGGGCAGCCTCAGCGTCATCCACCCTGGTGAGGTCCACTCGGCCCGCGACCCCGAGGAGCGCCTGGTCCCGTCGAACTTCCGGATGATGTACGCCAAACCGGTCGTGCTTGGGGATGCGGCGTCGGAGGTGGCCGGGCGGGAGAAGGCCCCTCCCTTTTTCCGCGACCCGGTCATCCTGGACAGGGACCTGGTGTGGGACTTCTTGCGGCTACACGTCGCCCTCGAAGGCGCCGCCCCGAGGCTCGAACAAGACGCGCGTCTCCTCGACGTGCTGGCGCGCCTCGTGGAGCGCCGCGCGGGCGTCCGCCCCTCGCCGCCTCCCGGCCGGGAGCACCGGGCCGTGAGGCTGGCGCGGGAGTACCTGGAGGACAACCTCGGGCGTAGCGTGTC
>CAXTDD010000671.1:0-2283 GCA_964242955.1 uncultured Rubrobacteraceae bacterium
AGGCTGGATGCTGCGCGAGGTCGGCAAACGCGACGAAGCCCTGCTCGTCCGCTTCCTCGAAAGAAACGCCCCCCAAATGCCAAGAACGATGCTCCGCTACGCCGTTGAACGCCTCGCCCCACAGACGCGGGCAAGCCTCAAAAGCATTCGATCTCGCCGAGTCCCGCAGACTCCGTCTCCAGCTCGCCAGCAGCGCCCCCACCGGTAGCTGACAAGCTGAAAGCGAGGCGTCAGCCGAAGCGGGCTGAGAGCGAGGGCCGCAAGGCCCGACGCGTGCTGAAAGCGGAGCCCGCAGGGCGCAGCGTGCTGAAAGCCTCCGAAGGAGGCGTGCTCTAATCCTTAAAGAACCGTCGCACGAGGACGGAGGCGAGGATGGTCGAGGTGGCGGTGGTGGCGCCCTTGAGGACCGCCTCAAGCGCGTCGTCCTTGAGGCCGCGTTGCTCGGGGATGTTTATATAGCGGTTGGTCACCATCGAGCTTAGGAGGTAGGCGATGCCGGCGGCCACTATGGTGATCACACGCTGCTTCGTCGCGTCGTTCATGGTCTCCCCTGTCGGTAAGTACGCTCCGTCCCGCCGAATGATACAGCAGATTGGCTTTGGGCTATTAGCTTTTAGCTGTTGGCTGCTTGCGCGAGCACGAACCGGGCGCCGTGGGCGAGGGTCTGGTCCAGCTCTCCTCCGTTGTCCGGTTTGTCCGTCGAAAGTCGTACTGCCGCGGGGCCCGGGCTCTGCTCTCTGTCCGGCTTCGCCGGGACCAGTTGGCAGGCCCCGAGCCTGGGGGCGTCGGGCGGGGTCTCTGTGAGGGCGGCGAGGTTGGTGGCGGTTTTGCGGGGATCGGGGGTGGAGAGCTCCAGGCTCAGGATGCCGGTTGCGCCGTTGGGGTGGAGGGGGAACGGTTCGGTGGGGACACGCGTCTCTCTTGGCGTGAGGTCTTCGATCAGGAACGGCATCGTTCTCGCGTCCTGGCCGATGCTGGCGGAGCGCCAACGGATCTCCTGCCCGTCGGGAAGTTTTCTGCCGCCGTCGTGCGGGCCGTCCACGTCGAGGCCGAGCTGCGTGAGCCTCTCGACGTCTTTTCCCAGCCCGTCGGAGGCTGCGCAGTAGTCCACCAGGCCTTCGTAGGGCAGGAATTGCCGCCAGCCCCAGACGTTGTCCCCGCCGTCTTCGGGGCGGATAAAGGCCACCAGCTCCAGGTAGGCGCCGTCCCGGAACGGCACGAGGGCGTTGCGGGTCAGGCCGTCGGCGTGCTCCCCGCCCGGCGTCACCCGGAAACCGAGGCGTTCGTAGTCCCTGGCGGCTGCGTTCAGGTCTTGGACGAGGATCACCAGATGGTCCAGCCGGGTCAACACGTTTGGCCTCCCGTTTCGGTGTTCGAGGTACCCGGTGATACCATGTCCGCGCCGCCGGCGAGAGGAGTCAGACGGTGGACGAGGCGACCGCCGCGTACATGAACGAGCTGCAAGAGGAGACCATGCGCCGGGCCTGGGGCGACGAGGCTTCGCCGGAGGACCGGCGGCGGATAGTCTCGGCGGCCATCATCTTCGGCCGCCAGTTCGAGGAGCGCGTCTCCGAGAGGCCGGTCGGCACCGGCGAGGCCGAGGCCCGCCGCCTGCTGATGGACCTGATGAACCGCGTGGTGCGCGAGTTCGCGGCCCAGGAGGGCATGGAGACGGGGGAGGCGGCGGAGTTCTTAGGGGAGGTCGGGACCAGGGACCGCGTGCTGGAGTTCAGCGAGGTGTTGGACGAGCACTCATTATCGGGAAGACCCCTGGACGAGCTGCTGCGGGAGGCGGTAGACGGTCGCAGGGAGCGGGCGTTCCGCGCGAGGCGCGGGCCGGGGTAGCCTAGCCCTGGCTTCCCGGGGACCCATTGTCCCCGTCACGGGCCTTCGAGCGGCGCGCCTCGGAGTATTCCATGGTGCGCGCGGGAAGGTAGATGATGCAAAGCCACAACACGACGACCACGAGGATGGCCCCGATGAGCGCCGCGAACTGCCACAACTCTGCCGTCAAAAGACCTCCCTTAGCCTGCTAACCGGGGGTAGTATCGCACGCCGGGCGACGTCCGTTCGTTAACGGATTACCCCGTCGGGCGTTCAGCCCGCCACGGCGTCGGCCTCGGAGACGCCCAGGAAGCGGTCCATGAAGCGGTCCAGGCTCAGGCCCACGAGGCCGGCCGTGCTGTCGCGCAGCATCGTCGGCAGCGGGGCCAGGACCACGATGCTCACGTCCGGGTCGGGCCCGAAGAACAGGGCGAGAAAGTCTCCGGTCCCGCCCTCCAC
>CAXTDD010000672.1:0-2280 GCA_964242955.1 uncultured Rubrobacteraceae bacterium
GCGACGAAGCTCGGCGAACCACGTCCGAGCGGCGGCGCCACGTGCCCCCTCTGCGGCCGTTCCTGGTACCGCAACCCGGCGCCGGCGGTCGGCGCGGTCATCGTCGAAGAAGGCAAGGCCCTCCTGACCGTACGGGCCCGCGAGCCGGAGAAGGGACGCCTGGACCTGCCCGGCGGCTTCCTGGTATCCGGCGAACACCCGGCGGACGGGTTGGCGCGGGAGGCGCGCGAGGAGCTGGACGTCGATCTGGAAGTGGACCCCACGCCCATCCTGTTGGCCCCCCACACCTACGGCCCCGAGGGCGTCTGGGTGCTCGCCATCGGTTTCGGGGCCCGCATCACGAGCGGGGACCCCACCCCGTCTGACGACGTCGCCGAGGTGCGCTGGCTCTCCGCGGACCAGGTGGACGACGCGGACTTTGCCTGGGAACACGACAGAAACGCGGTCAGGAAGGCCCTCGAAGGCCGCTAGCGAACGGTCCGCCCGCGCACTTGCGCCAGGGGTTCCTACCTGCCAATAATGAGCAGGTGGATATAAAAGGGTACTCTGTCGATGCGTTGCAGGAGCGCGGGGTTCGGGTCACGCCGCAGCGGGCGCACGTGTGGCGGGTGCTGGTCGAGTCCGGCGGGCACTTCACGGCGGACGAGCTCTGGGAGAAGGTTAGGGGATCGTTGCCCGGGCTGGAGCTCTCGACGGTCTACCGTTCGCTCGAGGCTCTGCGGGCGGCGGGGCTCGTCGCCGACAGCCGTCTGCCGGAGGGGCCGAGGGTCTTCGAGGCCAGGCCGGCGCTGCACCCGCACATGGTCTGCGACGCCTGCGGGCGCATCTCCCACCCCGCCCCGGAGGTGGGACGACGTTTGCAGGAGACGCTCGACGCCGGGTCGGGCGGGTTCGAGGTGCGGGAGTTGCATGTGGCGGCCAGGGGGACGTGCGCCGAGTGCGCCGGACGAGGAAGGGGCGGTTCTTGAACAGGGAAAGGGGTTTCGGGTGAGTATCGCGCTCATGCACGTTCCGGACGGTTTGATCGGCCCGGTGACGGCGATCCTTACCTGGATAGTCGCCGTCATCATTGTCGGATACGCGCTCAGGAGGGCGCAGGCGGAACTCGACGACCGGAGCATCCCGATCGTCGGCCTGACGGCGGCGTTTATATTCGCGGCGCAGATGGTTACCGTTCCGGTCGCCGGGGGAACCAGCGCGCACCTGCTCGGGGGGGCGATGGCTGGGATCATGCTGGGCCCCTGGGTCGGTACGCTGGTGGTGAGCGTGGTCTACATGGTGCAGGCCATTGCCTTCGCCGACGGCGGCATAACGGCCCTGGGGGCCAACGTCCTGGCGATGGGCGTGCTGGCGGCCGTCGGGGGCTACTATCTGTTCCGGACCCTGACCGCGGTCCTGCCGCGTAGCCGTTGGGCTTATCTCGGGTCGGTCGCCGTTACGTCCTGGGTGACCATCGTGGCAGCGGCGGCGCTCGTCTCGGTGTTTATAGTGTTCGGCGGTCCGTTGCCGCCCGCGACCTTCCCGGTCATGATCGGGGTGCACGCGCTAGTGGGCGTCCTCGAAGCCGTCATCTCCGTCAGCGTCGTCGCGGCGGTCCTCGCCACCCGGCCCGACCTGCTCGCCAACAAGGACAGGTTGCCCGCGCAGGCGCCGGTCCACGAGGAGGTGGCGTAGTGGCCTCGCGGGGGAGCCGGTCCATCGTCCCGTTCGTCCTCCTCGGGCACGCGATCGCCGTGCTGATCGGGATAGTCTTCTCCAACTTCGCCGCGGGCACCCCGGACGCATTGCAGCGGGCGGTCATCGACAGCGCGTGCGACGGCGAGCCCGACGAGGCGGCGGTCGAGCGTTGCCTGGCCGAGCAGGAGGGGGAGCCCGTCCTCGACATCCAGCCCGCCTCCACCTTCGACTACGGGGTGACGTGGTTCTCGGGGTTGGTCGGTGTCTTCCTCTGCTTCGCGATCGGCGCGGGTATCGTCCTGCTGCTGCGTCGCACGGGGCGCCCGTCGGGCGGCGCTTCCACGCGGGCCAGGTAGAGGCTACGTGGGCGGGCGCCATCTGGGTGACGTCGAGGTGGTGGCGGCCGGGGATTCGCCGGTGCATCGGCTCGACCCGCGGGTCAAGATAGTCGGCCTGATCGGGCTGGTCGTCGTCTCGGTGTCGCTGCCGCCGGGCGCCTGGCCCGCCTTCGGCGCCCTGGCCGCGATCCTCGTCGCGCTGGTCGCGGCGGCGGGGCTGCGTCCCCTGCACGTACTTCGCCGAATGACCATAGAGGTGCCGTTC
>CAXTDD010000673.1:0-2270 GCA_964242955.1 uncultured Rubrobacteraceae bacterium
CACACCAACTGCGAGACCGCCGTCTACGTCCTCCGCGGCCGGGCCTACGCCTACGCCGGGGAGGACATGGACGAGTACCTGGAGGCGGGACCCGGCGACTTCGCCTACATCCCGGCCAACCTGGCGCACGTCGTGGGCTGCCCCGCCGGCAGCGAGCCGCTGGAGTACATAGTGAGCCGCAACGCCCAGGAGGAGATCGTCGTCAACCTTCGCCCGGCGGAGGACCTGCCGATAGGTCCGGACGGGAAGATACGGGACGTTTGAGCAGCGCGCGAGAAGGCTGCTCTTGGAGAGAGCTCGTTCCAAAGGCCGGAGAGAAAGGAGCAAGTCGTGGAAGTAGAAGAGAGGCTTAAAGAGCTCGGGCTAGTATTGCCGGGGCCGATAAAGACACCGCCAGGGCTCGTATTACCGTTCTCCTGGGTGCGGGTGCGCGGCGACAGGGCCCACGTCTCCGGCCACGGACCCGTCGACGCCAACGGTTCCCTCGCGGGGCCTCTTGGCAAGGTGGGGGCCGACGTCACCGAGGAACAGGCCTACCAGGCGGCACGCCTGACCGCGTTGTCCATCCTGGGCGACCTCAAGAGGGCTCTGGGCGACCTGGACCGGGTGGGCGCGTGGCTCCGGGTCTTCGGGATGGTCAACTCCGCGCCCGGCTTCGACCGGCAGCCCAACGTCATAAACGGGTTCTCGGACCTGATCCTGGATCTCTACGGCCCCGACGCCGGGGACCACGCCCGCTCGGCTGTGGGCATGGCTGAGCTGCCGCTCGGGATCCCGGTCGAGATAGAGGCCGAGGTCGAGATACTCGGCGACTAATCGAAGAGTGACCCGTCCCGGTGACGGGCGCACCAAACAAGTGAGGGTTCTAATGAACTTTGTCCAGGAGGCAGCCATCGAATCGAAGGCGGTGCTACGGTCTCGCTTGCGGACCCGGTTTCGAGCCCTCGATCGGGCCGCGCGATGACCGCGGGAGGAGCGCGGGTCTCGCTGGTGACGGGTGGGACGGACGGGATCGGCCGGGCGGTGGCGCTCGGGCTCGCCCGCGGCGGCGACCGGGTGCTGTTCGTCGGTCGCAACGCGGAACTTGGTGCGCGGGTGTTGGACGAACTGCGGGAGGCGCTGCCCGGGGTGGACCATGCCTTCCTGCCCGCGGACCTGTCGCTCCTCTCGGAGACGGCCCGCGTGGCCGACGAGGCGGTCCGGATCACCGACCGGCTGGACGCGGCGGTGTTCTGCGCCGGCATCCTCTCCACCGTGCCGGAGTGGACGACCGAGGGGTTGGAGCGAAACCTCGTCCTCAACTACCTCACCCGCTACCTGCTGGCGCGGCGGTTGTTGCCCCTCTTGACAGAGGCGCCCTCGGGCCGGCTGGTTCTCGTCTCGAACGCCGGGATGTATGGCGACAGCCTGGACTTCGACGACCTGCAGCACCGCCGGGGCGGGCCCGGCATCCGGGTGTCCGGCCGCACCCAGTTCGCCAACGACCTGCTCTGCGTGGAGCTGGCCGACAGGCTGCGCGGCACGCGGGTGGAGGCGACCTGCGTCTTTCCGGGCGTGACGGATACGGGCGTCTTCCGCAACGCCCGGGGCCTGCCCCTCGTCATGCGTGCCCTGGCGCCGGCGGTTCTGCGCCTGTTCGCGTCTTCCCCCGAGACAGCCGCCCAAACGCCCGTCTATCTGGCGCAGGACGCCCGGGCGACGCACACCGGGGGCCGCTTCTACGGCCCGAAATTGAAGGAGCGCAAGGTCCCGGCCCGCGCCCAAAGGCCGGAGAGGCGACGCGGGCTGTGGGCGGCAAGCGAAGGACTCGTGCGACCTTACCTGACACAAACCGAAGCCAAACCCAAAGGAGCAACGAGATGACAGAGCAGCGGACGCCGAACCTCGAAGAGATGGACGAACTAGAAGCGGGCCGATTCCTAACAGGATGGCTGTCCAGGCTCGACCCCGAAGAGGAGTACGACGCGCGCCACCAGGAAGACTTCGTGATGGAGATGCCCCAGTCCGGCGAGCGCTTCCGGGGCAGGGAGAACCTGCGGGCGATGCAGGAGGCCTACCCCATCGACTCGCCGCCGACCGTCCGGTTGCGCCGGGTGCTGGTCAGGGAGGGGCTCTGGGTCGTCGAGGGGATCACCGACTACGGCGGCGGGCGGACGCTGGGCGTGGTGATGATCCTGGAGCTGCGAGATGGGAGGATGTGGCGGGACAGGTGGTACTTCGCCGAGCCGTTCGAGGCTCCGGAATGGAGGGCGCGGTGGGTGGAGCGGATG